>NZ_FOXB01000046.1 GCF_900115615.1 Hydrogenimonas thermophila
TTATCTTTTTCAAAAATATCTTTAAGTATCGGGTTTTCTTTATTATAAACCATCCACCCAAATATCTCTTTGAATTTTGTATTACCCTTTAGTAATGCAAATATCACCATAAATAGCACTTCTGCTAATGGATACTGTATCTTTCCTATATCTACTCTATAATCTGGTATTGTCTTTAACGATTCAAGCAATGCTTTTGCTTTTGTATATTGTTTCATTGTTGACCCCTCATTTTTTTGAGTCAACTCAAGCAAAAATCTTTCCAAAATCTTTTTTTTATAAATATTTAAAATTTCATCGGATTTGGCTGAAGCTTTTCAAATGCATTTAGATAATTTTGTTTAATTAGATAAATAAGATGTAAGGTCTTTTTTAATCATTTCATCTAGCCATAGTGGTTCTAAAACTCTTATATGAGGTAACCAGTACTTAATAATTGGAATAATCTCCATTTCATGTGTAATTTTAAGAACCACTTCTATACTTCCGTCACTATCTTCTCCTTCAATGCTTTGATTTTTACAGATTGGTTTAACTTTAAAATATTTTGCAACTTCATTAGAGATGAACAGTCTTACTTCAAAAGGTTTAGAGTTAGCATCAAACCAAACATTTACCGCATTTTTTACTCTCTCATCTAACTCATCTGAAACTATGAATGTTTCATCTTTTATTATGATATTTGAGATATTTCTTAAAAGATACTTTTTTACTATTTCGTTTCTTCCATCTATTGCTATTAAATACCAAAAACCTTCAAAGTTAGCAATTTTAAGGGGTTTTATCTCAATTTCATAGTTTTTATCAGCCATTTTATAGTTGCATTCAACAACTCTCTTTTGTTTAATGGCACTCTCTAACTTTGTAGTAATAAAAAGTTTGTCTCCAATATCTTCCATATCTAGTTTGGCATAAAATGGGTTATATGTTGTAGATTTAATCTTTTTTAGAAGTTTATGAGCTTTAGAGTAGAACTCCATCCCTTGCTTACTGCTCATCTCTTCAAGTAGTTCAATGACAGCAATCTCCTCTTTTGTAAAAGATGTTTCTACTTGTTCAAGCCATTTAAGACTAAAAGTGTCACCACTCTTTTTTATTGGGAATTCTATTAATCTTTCATTTACATCTCTTTGAATAGTTCGTAAATTAACACCAAACTCTACAGAAAGTTCTTTCATAGAGAGTAATTCACCGGCATAAAGGCGTGAAAGAATTTTAGCAATGCGTTCATTCGTTTTTGCGTAGCGTAACTCTCTGTCTTTTTTAGTAGTACGACCATATTTTTTTTCAATGAAGTTAGAGTTCATGTGTTTTTCCAATAGTAAAACTTAAGTCACTATTTTACATAAGTTTTATTAAAAAACTTGCTTAAATATGTGGGACTAAAGTCCCAGCCCCATTTGGGGATTGGACTTTAGTCCAATAGAATTATAGATTGGAATTTTGGTTCCATCCTTCTATATATTTTCTTAGTAATTCATCATTTTTAACTTGATCTATTGTCGCTTTTTCATTAGCAAACTTGTCACAAACTTTTGTCAAGTATGAGATAGCTTTTAGTTTTGACCTATCTTTTAAATTATTATATGTTGTAAAGTTCTCATCATTTTTTGCCTCTAAGTAGTCTAAACGCACGAATCTATATAGAGCTTTACAAAAAGTTTCATCAACTTCAGCATTTAGTCCTACTCTGACGGAGTGCAGTAGATCATACTTCTCTTTTGACTTATCTCTCTTTTTCAGGTAGATTTTGTCTTGACCTCTTAGCTTTCCAAAAAATTCCTGCAACTCTTTGTGATTTTTATCTTCTATTTTTAATTTTTCACTGATATACTCTTTAACTTTTGATGGACCAGATACAAAAGTATCACTATCTTTGATACCTCTTAACAATATACCGCCAAAAAATCTATTATTTCCAAATGTCAAATCGATCCCACCTCGCCCCTCAGCCTTTTTATGTACATAAAGATACCCACTGGTCACTTTTTGGAGTTTATCTAAATGGACATATAGATCAGCGTGATATTGACACTCAAAATAGTAAAACTCTATTTCAGTCAACTCAATCTCTAAAGAGTCAATTTTTAAAATAAAATTGTTCATTAAATCTTTAGCAGATTCATAAAAGATATGTTGAACATCTTTAACCTCTTTACCTACCAATCGACTTTGCAAGTTTTCAAACCACTTTTTACTTTGTTCCAATATTTGATCCTTTTGTCTGTTTTACTCTTTAATGCACCAAGTTGTACAGTTTAGCAACCCTCCAAGATAACCGATCTCATTGTAGTTTATAGTTTTTATATTTTTAGTTGGAAAGATAGTCTTAAACTGATCATACACTTTTTGATCTTCATCGTTTACCTCAAATATAGGTAACAATATAAAATCTCCCACTTCTAGATAATTTATATAGCACCCTATGGCATTTTCAGGATGTTTTCTGTCTTTATAAGTAAAAAATGGTATATCGATGCAATTAAGATTGTGCTTTTTTACTGCATTATTTATACTTTTAACTACATATTTATACTCTTTTTCTCTATTATTTACAATTATTGTATTTTCATCTACAAATCTTACCATACCATCACTGTGCCCTGTCATATCTGTATTGATTTGTGAGATTATAATAACCTCTGCTTCTAGTAGCTTTTCAATTTTATTAATCAGTTTAATCTTATTGTATTGTGGATTTTCATCAAAAACTCTATCTGTCATTATGATTTTAGTCGCACTTGCTACAACGTTTCCACCATCTAAATTTATATCTGAAAAAATAGCTTCTATATTATTTGTTTCACAAACTTCCTTAACATTGCTCTTTAAACCAGGGGAGTCTTTCAAATAGGAAGGCTCATATTTAAATTGAACAAACTTCTTTTCGTTAACCTGTATTGGCATATAGTCTCTGCACCAAATATCGTTTGTGTTTTCAATATATTTATAAGTTATTTGATTTTCATCAAATATATCTATTAATTTTCTATGTACGCTATAATTTTTTAAAAGCTTTGAGAGATAAACAACATTTGTATCACTACCATTTAACATTTTACATTTTCCCTATTTATTAGCTCATTAGGTAAAAAATCTTTTAAATCTATCTCTTTTGTTATATCCTTTTTATACCCCATAATAGCCCCATATATAGCACAGTTTGTATCTGTATCACCACCTTGCGAAACAATGTGTTTAAAAGCGGATATAAATTTTCTTTTACGCTTTTTCATTGCATCTATGACTATATGTAAAGAGTGAATTACCCAAGCTGTTTGACCATAATGCAATTTATTGCAGAGTTTCTTATATTCACTCTTTTCTATAGCTTTTAATCCATTTATAGCCAGATCAAGTGCTAGAGCATTAGCTAAAAAAATAGTCTCATTTTCATGGGTAATGGCTGAGTCGAGATTCATAAGTTCTACTGCCTCTTTAAAGCTATAACCATAATCAATTAGCTGTAAACCAAAAGGTATATTCCTCATTAAAGCACCATTTCCCTGAGAATCTTTGTCTGATTTACCTTCTACTAAAACTTCATTTGTATGAATTCCGATGCCATCTTTGAAACCGTCGTTTATAGCCCATTTTTTGTACTCATCTCTTAAAATATTGACTTCTAATTTTTTATACTTATGATAATGTTTTAGTAAAATTACTGCCATCTTTGTATCATCTGTTATGTTTGGAAATTTTGGTTTATTTGGTAATTTTCTTATTGAAAATCTGTCACCCATTAAACCATCCATCTCATAGTGACTGCCGTAACTATCTCCACACGCCAGAGCTAATAAAGATCTATTTATCATTGTTATCATCCTATTGTTACTATTGCTAAGCTTTCTCTAACCTCTCCATTTTCAATTCTTCTGCCGTTTGGATCAAATATATATGCTTTACCGTCGCAATGGTGATAAACATAGTTTACAATTTTACCCCACAATTGAAGTATGCCATTCGTTCTACTATAATGTTTAACAACCATTTGAGAGATCATTTGAAAAATCTCTTCATCTGATTTATAAGCAAACTCTTTAGGGTTGATCTTTATTCTTCTTTTTGGTTCGCAAAAAGCTAAGGCAAAAATTGGTTCACTCTTTCTTATAAAATTTGTGTTTACAAAAATGTAAGAGTTTTTATATTTATCTATCTCTTTTTTTAGTGCAATCTGCTTTTGAACCTCTTTATCTATCTCAGTTTCATCTATGCCAACTACATTACAAATTTTTTTTAAAAACTGTTTTGAATCATATTTGAAGTCATAAAAACCGCTCTCATATAACCAGGAGTAGAGATCATCATAACTTAAAAATTTGTCTATTGCTTTTATGCTATGTTTTGATGAGTTGTAGCCAAGTTGCTTTGCTACCTTTTCTTTTGAGAACTTTTCTACTCTTTCTTTTATTTCGTCGTAAATGTTTGGCATTTTGCATCCTTTTTTTGAATGGGTGAAACTATAAAAGGATTTTAGCTTATTGGAATGACAACATAGTGTCAAGTAAAAACTTTACAGAGAGGCAGAAGAAATTTTTAAAAAGAAAAATCAATGCAAAGTCTATGAAAAAGGTGGTCATAGATTTGAAAACCTTAAAGAAACAGCAGAAGATATTAAAAAGTTTATAAGATTTTTATTCGTAATATAAGACCTTACAAAGGTTTCTATTATAATTCATATAAATACAACAGCAGGTAAAGCTAATGCGAATTACAAAAGAGCAAATCGATCTCTTAAAAAGTGAGCTTCAAAAGTTGTCTAAAGAGGCTCGTTTATATCTCTTTGGTAGTCGTGTTAATGATGAAAAAAGAGGTGGAGATATAGATTTGCTTATTATTTCAGATAGCTTAACAAAAAAAGATATACGAAAATTAAGAATAGAGTTTTTCAAACATTTTGGAGAGCAAAAATTAGATATTGTCTTAGACAATAGTAAGTTGGAAAAACCATTTGTAAAACTAATATTGCCAAAGGCTGTACGCTTATGATAAAACAAAAATTTTTGCAAGATAAAGAACTCTTAATCAAACAGTTAAGATGGATAGAAATTTCTTATGAAGAGTGTAAAAAGATTGGAATAAAAGATAACTATACCATAGATGAGTTTGGAAAATTTGAAACTTTATGTAGTAGATATAGCAGAGGAATAGATTTTTTAATAAGAAAAATTTTTAGAACGATCGATGCATACGAATTTGAGAATCAAGGCACACTTATAGATGTGGTAAATAGTGCCCATAAAAGGGGTCTGATTGATAATATAGATGAACTTAGAATTATGAAAGATATTAAAAATACCATAGTTTACGAATATATTGAAGATGAACTTGTAGATGTATTTGAAGAGGTTTTGAAATATTGTGAAGTATTAATTAAAATTATAAAAAATACATTGGGTTATATGGAGAATATGAAATAGTTCCCAGTATTGGGAACTATTTTATGCATCGACTTCTATTACTTTTACCTCTTGCAGAGGATAAGCCCTAAGCCGTTTAAAAAACTCTTCTTTATCTAGGATTTCGCCATTTTCATTACTTTCACACTCATCACAATAGATCTCTAACTCATCGCCAAGATCAGCACTCAATTCAAAAAAGTATTTTTCGTTAAAGATGACATAGCAACTATAACCACCACAACAAGCCTTTTTGTAAATCTCTTTTAATTCATCTTCATTAAATACCTCAAAAAACTTTGGATGAAACAGCTCTTTTAGATCCATTGCTCAACCTTTTGGAATTTTTTATATAAAGAATTATTTCATTCTATTCTGACAACGTTTTGTCGTAATTTTAATATCAATAAAGAATTGGGTTTATACTTTGAATGTATGTACAAAAAAGAGTTTTTTCAAAATAAAGATCAAGACGAATTTGTTTTTAGTTTTAATGGTATTTTGTAAAACTGCTCTATTGCTTTTTTCCCTAAGTAAGCTAAAATACCATCTATTTTTATAAAAGAAGTAATTGCAATAGCAAACTTTCCTCCAAGAGCAATAGCTAAACCATAAATTTTAATATCTGCTTTTATTAAAGGTTTTTGTTTTATTAGTCTAATGATATTTTTAGCAGCTAAGACTCCACTTTGTTCTGCAGTTTGAGCAGTTTGAGGAAGAGGATTATTGTTTTTATCTTTTAAAATTGTACAATCACCGATTGCAAATATATTGTCACTCACTCTTAGATACTCATCTACAACTAAAAATTTATTCTCTTTTTTGAACTCAAGATTATTAATAAATTCATTTGTATCTATTCCTGTTGCAACTACTCCAAAATCATATTTGATAATATGATCTTCTAAATAAATTTTATTATTTTCTATTTTATTAACAGATTTATGAATTATATCAATACCTAAATCTTTTAATATTTTAAATACTTCTTCTTTTGAACTCTCATCTAGCTCTGATAGAAACATATCAGCAATTAGTGTAACATTGATGTTTTCATAAACTTTGGATTGATTAATATAGTTTTTAATTTCTGCTGCTATTTCAACACCACTTGAACCGCCTCCTATTACAACTATATTTGAGTTTTTTGAAATAGCATTTAAATGTTGCCATAGAGTATTTTCAAACGATTGCTTTAAATGAATTGCATTTGATAAATTTTTTACTTCATAAAAATTTTTATCTTTAAAAATTGGAGGAACTTTAGTAATACTTCCAACACCTATTATTAAATAATCAAATTCATATTTACCATTTTTACAAATAAGTGTATTATCTTGAATATTGACTGCGTCATCTTGAATAAAGTTAAAGTTTTTATTTATACCTTTAATAAGTTCATTAAGTGATATTGTAATATCATTTAGAGATATATTTAAAGCTACAAAGTTATAGCTCTCTGTTTGTAAATAGTGGTATAAATTTTTATCAATTAAAGTTACATCAATGTTATCACTTTCATTTGCTAATGTTTCAATAGCTTTTATTCCTCCATATCCCCCACCTAAAACAATAATTTTTTTCTTATTGATTGACATTTTTAACTTCCTTCTGTTGATGCATAATATAATGCTTATATTTTTATTAGAAAGATATAAAATTAGTAAAATTGTCTACCAAAGACTGTTAATTGCATTAAACTTTAATTAGTTTTATGAAATCTTTAATAGCTAAAATAAATGAGAATAACCATAGAATGTTCAATATATCATTAGATGGATAATCTAATACAAAATAGAGAATAGGTAGACCGATTAAAATAGGCCATTTCATATAGTAAAAAAAGATTATACCAGCACCATAAATATGACGCAGTTCACGTATTAAAATATGTTTTATATCTTTCTTCAATTTAAGTTGCTCCTGTTATTTATTAAAATGTTTGATATTGGATCAATACCGTAAAAATCTTTAAGCTCATTGTAGAGTTCTGGGAACTTTTTTTTCAATATGTTTGGAGACTCAAAAAAACGTTCTGTAATTACAGCAAAAAACTCTGCTTTGTTTGTTACTGCATATTCACCAAGGAATTTATATTTTCCAATATCTTTTTTTCCTATAAATGCTTGAGACATCTTTTGAAAATCTTTGTAAATAATGGAAACCCATTCGTAATATTTTGAGCTTTCTAAAGGTGGAATACCATCTGCTGCACCATTCATAAAGTCAATTTCATGAGCAAACTCATGAATTATGACATTGTTGTAACTATGATGATACGCTTCTCTTTTTGCATTATTCCAGATGATCACGACTGTATCTCCTGTAGATTGTCCGTCGATGAGTAATTTCTCTTTTGTATAAATACCGCTATTATTATGCATATTTTCTATGGCAACAGTAGTAGGATAGATGATAACTGTTTTGAGTTGCTGATAACAGCCACCAAGTTTTGATTTAAATAGTAGCAAACAGGCGTGAAAGGCAATAACAACCTTCATCTCTTCTGTAACCTTAAGTTGCACACCAAGAAACTCTTTTGTATAGATAAACTCTAAAATAGTGCGTTCTATACGCTCTTTGTCCTCTTTTGGAAGATTACGATAAAGCTCTATTCGACGAAGATATTCTCGATACTTTTGATCAAAAGGTAAAGAGCGTATATGTTGCAGCTTTTTAGACTCTTTAATTTTTAAGAAAAAGTAGAAACCAAATCCCAGTAGCCCAAAACTGCTGAAAATAAAAAGCAGTGCCAGATTGTACACTACTTTACTCTTCCGATGATATAAATTGTTTGGTTATTTTTCTTTGTGTAAAAAGTTGCAAAGCAACTTCTACAGCAAATGCCAGAAAAAATACTATGGTTACATAAAGAGTGAAGTGTGCTGTATGTTGTGAAGAGTAGTAGATTGCAAATCCTGCAGCTCCAAATGTTCCAATAACTGCTAAAATAACGATAACTGGGTTAGCCCCTGTCTCTTTTAGTTTTAAAAGATGCCCTGCATGAGTTAATCCCTGTATAAGAAGTACCGTTACTGCTGCAATAGATGCTATAGTACCAAGATTTAGAAAAAGGATCATAGGAACAATCAAAAGTGCAGAAATAATAAGACCTTCACTGTTATGGAAAATATTATGCTCATAAATTTTTGGCAACTCTCCATTTTTTGCTAAAACATAACTAATTTGTGTTACAGAATAGAGTGTAGCATTAATAGCCGAAGCAGTCGCAAAAAGTGCTGTAGCAGCAATTATTTTAAAACCAAGTGTACCAAATGCTGGCTTGGCAGCTTCTGCAAGTGCAAAGTCTTGTGATTTAATGATCTCATTAAGTGTTAAATTGCCAAAAACAGCAATGGTAATAGCAATGTACAGAATAGTTACAATGATAATTGCTGTTATCATAGAAAAAAGCATCACTTTTTTGGGATTCTCCATATCCTCAATGGAGTTTGTAATAACACTAAATCCCTGATAGGCAAAAAATGTTAGTCCAAGCGTATAGAAGATATTTATGCTTGATGTTGTATGACTTGAAAGAAGTTTAGAGGGGTCAATATATACAAGTGCTGCAACAGTAAAAATAATCAAAACAGAGACTTTGATCAACACTATGAGTGACTCAGACTTTGCAACCATTGATGCGCCAATCAGGTTGATCAAGACAAAAAATCCAAGAATACCTAATGCAAAAAGATTTGTCCAAAACAGACTTTCTTCACTTGATATGTAAGTTGCGGCATATGTCCCAAATGACTTACTTACAGCTGCAAGTGCAACTAACTGGGCAAAATAAAAAAGTACTCCAAGGCTTCCAGAGAAGTATCCTTCTTTGTAGCTTTGAACCAGATATTCGATGATTCCTCCGCGGCTTGGGTAGGTAATAGCAAGTTTTGCTAGTGAATAGCCACATAGCAGAGCAATGATGCCTGCAATTAGAAATGAGAATATAACAAGCTTGCCAGCAATTGCACCAGCTTCTCCGATAACAATAAATATGCCTGCACCTACCATAGAGCCAATGCCAAGAAATATAGCACTCCAAAAACCAAATGCTTTTTTCTTAGTCATTTTGCATCTTATTGTAATTTTGTTTGATGAAGTAAAATAAAGTTATTTTTTTGGAAAAAGTTTCAATCATTTTTAATATCTTTTTTTATTGTAGTTTTTTATGGGATGAATATAAAAATATTTACCTAATTGAGATATTTTTAAAAAATTCACAAATATCAACTTCTAAGACATCTGCAATTTTCATCAAATGTTCAATATTAAAATGCTTACCATTTATACAAAGTTCAGCCATAGATACAACACCAACAGCTTTGTGTCCTATAGCCATTGCAAGAGAAAGTTGTGAAATATTTTTTTCTTTGCGAATTTTTTTTACATTTTTTCCTATTTGTTTGTAGATCTCTGTCATTTTTTCTTTATCTATTGAAGTTGAACGCATATATCTACCTATAGTTAAACTAACTAAAAGTGTATATGTGCTATAAATTTTTATCAACTAACTATAGGTAGGCAATAAATGGAAAATATTACGGATATTTTTGAACAATTTGATGAAGTTGTTGAGAAAAATGGACTAGAAGCATTATTGCCACAAAATTTACCTGATGCAATCTTTTATAGAATGTTAAAAGAAGCTGATGCTATTGATAATGGTAAAACTGAAGAAACACCATTATTAATATTGTTTGCAACTGTGTTACAACTTTCCAGTGGGATGAGGTTTAAACCAGGTATACAAATACAAATTGAACCAGATGAATTAATGCAGAATTTTAGTTTGTATATTACAACATTAAGGTTTGAAGATTCACGAAGAAAAGGTGATATTATAATTGATGATAAATCTTTTCCTACAGTTCAAAACATTTTTGATGGTAATAAAATAATAAGTATTAAACCACTAGTAGATTAATATTTACAATTATTAAATAAATTAATATTATATGAGTTGATTTTGTTATACATTTAGTGCTGGTATTACAGATACAGTAGAGAGTGGTTATAACGCAGATGAAAAGCTTTATAAAGCTAAAAATACAGGTCGTAATAAAATAATCTATTAATTTTTAAGAAAAAAAGCTTAAACTTCCTATAAGATATACTTTTTTACTTCTCGCTAAAAGCGGCTTTACTGATGATTCTTTGAAAAGCATGTTAAGAGCATAAAAATATTCTGTATAAATTATAAAACACATTTTGCAAGAGGGTAAAAATAGACTTATAGAAAAGTTTGGAAAAGAGTATGGTACTTACTTTTCCATTCTTAGTTTAATAGCAAGTTCAAAAACAAGTAGAAGCAAAATAGAGTCTATTTTAGAAAGAAACATATCTGGTCATTTGGCATGCTTAGAAAATGACTACCACATCATCAAAAGCATAAAACCCATAGGTTCAAAAAAAACTCAAAAACTCAAAAGTATGAGATTTCAGATAACTTTTTAGCTTTTTGGTTTAGATTTATTTACAAGTACCAATCGCTCATAGAAGCATCAAACTTTACTAGACTTAAAGAGATCATAAAGAGAGATTTTTCTACTTTTCAGGGGAAGATATTGGAAAAACTCTTTATTGAATTTTTAAAAGATAAGTAGACTGGGAAAGAGGTAATAAAAATGAGATAGACATAGTAGCCATTGACGAGATAGACAAAAACATTCTTTTTTGTGAAGTCAAGCTAAGTTCAAAAAGATTGAATCAAAATGAACTTATCTTAAAATCAAAAAAGCTTTTAGACAAGTATAAAGGGCACAATAGCGAATATTTATTGCTTAGTGTTGATGATATAGATAAAATTTAAGTTATAAGCATCTATTAATAGATAAAACTATATTATTTTGCTTAATACACAAAGCAAAAAAGGATTAAAATTGCTTAATAAACTATTTGAAAAGTCGAATAAAATATTAAAGTTGCAAAATTATAGATATAAACGATATTTTTATAACACTATTGATTTTAGTGATAAACTCATAGGAATACTTGGAAGTAGAGGTGTTGGAAAGACTACAGTTATAATCCAGTACTTAAATTTACTCAAAATACCAAAGCACAAAAAACTATATTTTAGTGCCGATAGCATAATTGCAAGTGCATCTTCGCTGTATGATATAGCAGATGATTTTAGTAAAAGTGGCGGAAAGGTATTGGCTATCGATGAAATACATAAATATAGGGATTTTGAAAGAGAGTTAAAAGAGATATATGATTTTTTGGATCTGCAAGTGATATTTAGCGGAAGTAGTGCTTTGCAGTTGGAACATAAAAAAGCAGATCTAAGCAGAAGAGCAGTTTTATATAGAGTTAAAGGCTTATCATTTAGAGAGTTTTTAGAGTTGAAATTAGATATAACTTTCCCAATATTTACACTTGATAATATTTTAAATAATCATATAGATATAGTTGATGAGATATTAGATAGAATAAAACCGTTTGAGTATTTTAAAGAGTATTTACAATCAGGATATTTTCCATACTATTTTGAAAATCCAAACACATATACCTTTAAGCTTGAAGAGAGTATCAATACAGTCATAGAAGCAGATTTACCAATAATATTTAATATCGAACCGCAAAATATTCAAAAATTAAAACAACTTGTAAGTTTAGTATGCCAAAGCAAACCTTATGAGCTAAATATTACAAATCTATCTAAAAAAATTGGTATAAATAGAAATACGCTTTATCAATATATATACTATTTAAATATGGGTAATATATTTTATTCACTAAAAGCGAAATCAAAAGGGGATAATATCTTTAGCAAACCTCAAAAATTATATTTAAACAATCCAAACTTCAGTTTTGTCTATTGTCAGACTAATGATGTCGGTACAATTAGGGAGCAGTTTTTTTTAAATATGCTAAGTGTTGACCATAATCTATCTTACCCACAAAAAGGCGATTTTTTAGTAGATGATACTTACACTTTTGAAATAGGCGGTAAAGATAAAAGCTTTAAACAGATAAAAGATATAGATAATAGTTATGTAGTAGCTGATGATATTGAAGTTGGATTTGGCAATAAAATCCCCCTTTGGTTATTTGGGTTTTTGTATTGACTTTATTGATGCCTCTTCTTGATATTTAATCTAATTCAACTACTTTTCCATCTCTTGGGGGATAAGCCCTAAGACGCTTTAAAAACTCATATTTATCTATGACTTCGCCTTTGTTGTAAGTTGTACACTCGTCACAATAGATCTCTAACTCGTCGTCAATATCTGCACTCAATTCAAAAAAATATTTCTGATTAAAGATGACATAGCACTCTTCGGTACCGCAAAAAGACCTCTCATATATCTCTTTCAACTCATCTTCATTAAATACTTCAAAAAACTTGGGATGAAACAACTCTTTTAGATCCATTCTTAACCTTTCGGAAATTTTTCAAAAGAATTATGCCATTTCATCATGACAACGTTGTGTCAATACCATAAAAATATTTTAGTTTTTGATAATCTTGGTTATAATAACACACGTTATCATAATTCAGGAAGCAGAATGAAAAAGTTTTACAATAGAGAAAAAGAGTTAGAACTGTTAGCTAAGGCTGACAGACTAAAGTCAAAACACTCTGTTATGACCATGCTGATAGGAAGAAGAGTTGGCAAGACGGCTCTTACTTTGCAAAACTATACAAAAGATAAAAAGATATATCTCTTTGTATCAAAAAAAGATGAACATCTTTTGTGTGAAGAGTTTCTTGAAGAGTTGAGTTTGCAGTTAGATACCAAAATATTTGGTACTATTTATAGATTTGAAAAACTTTTTGAGTATATTTTAGAGCTTGGAACAACTCACTCTTTTACGCTTATAATAGATGAGTTTCAAGAGCTTGGCAAAATAAACCCCTCTATATATTCATCTATTCAGAAACTTTGGGATCTCTATAAATATAAAACACATATCCATTTAATAGCCTGTGGATCAATTTATAGTTTGATGAAAAAGATATATGAAGATACAAATGAACCACTTTTTGGAAGGGCTGATTTTAAGATCGATTTACAACCTTTTAAAGTGAAAGTTTTAAAAGAGATTTTAGAAGACAATAGAGCATATTCAAATAAAAATTTGCTTGATTTTTACACACTAACAGGCGGTGTAGCAAAATATACTGAAGTTTTTGTACTTTATGAAGCATTTGATTTTGAGAGAATGTGTGATGCTATTTGTGATGAAAATTCACTCTTTTTGCAAGAGGGTAAAAATAGGCTCATAGAAGAGTTTGGAAAAGAGTATGGTACTTACTTTTCCATTCTTAGTTTAATAGCAAGTTCAAAAACCAGTAGAAGCGAAATAGAGTCAATTTTAGAAAGAAACATATCTGGTCACTTGGCACGCTTAGAAAATGATTACCACATTATCAAGAGCATAAAACCCATAGGCTCAAAAATAAACTCAAAAGTGCAAAAGTATGAGATTTCAGATAACTTTTTAGCTTTTTGGTTTAGATTTATCTACAAATACCAATCGCTCATAGAGGCATCAAACTTCACTAGACTTAAAGAGATCATAAAGAGAGATTTTTCTACTTTTCAGGGTAAGATATTGGAAAAACTCTTTATTGAACTTCTAAAAGATAAGCAAATCTATACAACTATCGGATCATACTGGGAAAGAGGCAATAAAAATGAGATAGACATAGTAGCCATCGACGAGATAGACAAAACCATTCTTTTTTGCGAAGTCAAGCTAAATCCAAAAAGATTGAATCAAAATGAACTTATCTTAAAATCAAAAAAGCTTTTAGACAAATATAAAGGATTCAAGAGTGAATATTTACTGCTTAGTGTTGATGATATTGATAAACTAAGCAATATGACAAACTTTCGTTTTTGAATTATAATAATTAAAAAACGAAAGTTTTAGAGACCCTTCAAAGAAAGGCAAAAAATCTTAAACTTCCGATAAAAAGATATATACTTTTCTCTAAAAGTGGCTTTACTGATGAGCTTTTGAAAAGGGATGATGTTTTGTTGGTAGATTCAATCACTTAATCTACTTCAACCACTTTTCCATCCCGCGGTGGATAAGCCCTAAGACGCTTTAAAAACTCATCTTTATCTATGACTTCGCCTTTGTCGTAAGTTTCACACTCATCACAATAGATCTCTAACTCATCACCAAGATCAGCACTCAATTCAAAAAAATATTTCTGATTAAAGATGACATAGCACTCTTCAGTAGCGCAAAAAGCCCTCTCATAGATCTCTTTCAACTCATCTTCACTAAATACTTCAAAAAACTTGGGATGAAACAGCCCTTTTAGATCCATTCTTAACCTTTCATAATTTTTTAGTTAAAAGAATTATGCCGTTTCATCATGACAACATTATGTCAAGTTTTCAAAATTTTCATAAAACTCAATATTATTTTTATCAATTAGATCAAAAAATAGTATCTGCAAGTTAAGTTCATTCTTAAATTTATAACAATAATTATTTTTTATATCTTTATCTTTTGGATAGATCAAAAAGAGTTTTTTGCAGTTTTTATATTTTGTACCGTATGCATAGAGTTGGTACATATCTGCTTGGCTTATGCCATTGTTGGTTTTCTCTTCACTTAAAATCTTCCATTTTGTATCGGCTATGATCATATCTTCTTTATCTTTATTGATCACAATGTCTGGTTTTAGTGTAAAAGTTTTTGGATCTTCAACTAAATATTTGCCTCTATCTTGCAAACTAACATCAAGACCAGATCTTTTTAAATAGTCTCCTACATAGCTTTCAAATAACAGATTCATATCGAAAAGAAGTGCAAAGGCTACATCATCTCCCTTGTAAGGACTAAAACTGTTGCCAAGCAGAAATGTTTTGCACCATAAAAGCACCTGTTCGTAATCTTTCATCTGTCTGTTTAGCTTCACTTTTGCAAAATCGGTTTTAATGTGATGCGACACTCCAACATCATCAAAGACAAATAGAAACTCTCTAATTCTTTGCTGGTTTCTATTTGATCTCGATTTTTTATAAAGGTAGCGGAGAGTTGTTTTAATGAGTCTATTCTCTACCCGATCACTAATAAACTCATCATACTCAACGAAAAATCTCTCTTTGTGAATGAAGTTTTTTTTGATCTGCTCACCGATCTTTAGTTTGCCTTTTAGAAATCTTAGATTCTCCTCTTTTAAAATGTAGTCACTCTTAATGCCCCTTTTTAAAAGGTGGCTCAATTCATCTAAAAACATTGATATAAAGATCTCCAAAAGCGGCATTTTGCACTTTTTTAGATGAGCCATATTAAAGTTTTTAAAAGGGGAGTTTTTGAGTGTTTTGAGCATTCTTAAAAGGATCTCTTTTAACTCTTCATCTTCTAAATCAGATATTTTTGGAAGTATCTCTATGGTTGTGCCATCCTTTATTTGGATGACACCTACATAGTTTTGAGCTTGTAAAAACTTATGATGTCTATTTTGTCCTATTTTAAGATATTGCACACTGTCGCTATTTTTAAGTATAAAACTTTCTATCTGCTCAAAGGTTGTTTTATTTACAGCTATTTTAGTTTTGTCTAAGTCTTTTTCTCCTATGAAAATATAGCCGTACTCTTTAAGCGTTATGTGTTTATGCATCGTTTTGGCTCTCTTTTGTTAATGGATAATTGCCATAGATCTTAATGTAAGCCTCTTTTTTAAAGTTTGAGTTTATATTGTACTCGATACCATCGTTATCTATGTCAGGATGATCAAAACCTAAAATATCTTTCTCTTTTACATCTTTGTTTTGTATAAATTGATAATCACTAATGTTAGTGATATTAGTCTTCTTTTTAAATTGTTCTGGATGATCGCCTAAAACGATCTGTATCTTCTCCCAATCATCATAAAAATACTCTTGGAGTAGGGGGATGATTTTGTTTTTGAAGATATTATCTAATTCATTCTTTTTATCATTTTTAGTATCTTTCAAACACATAAAATAGGCGTGACCTATAGTGTGATCTCGATCGTAAAGATACTCTATTCTTTGGTTTATTTTCTTTAAAAGCAGACGAATATTTATGCCTTCTATTTTTAGATCATTTTCTTGTTCGTCGTCAGAGTTATAGTCTTTTATTTTTTGATCATCACTTGACAATACAGATAAATCTGGCATCATCTCTTCAAAATCAAATCTTCGTCTAAGTGCAGTGTCAATGAGTGCAATGCTTCTGTCGGCTGTGTTCATAGTGCCTAAGATGTAAAGATTTTGCGGTACTCCAAATGGCTCTTCACTATCTCCACTATAAGGAAGTTTAACTCTAATCTCTTCATCTGCACCTAATCGCTTGGACGGTTCAATGAGAGTTATGAGTTCACCAAAGATTTTGGAGATATTTCCTCTGTTTATTTCGTCGATGATGAGGATGTAGTTTTTTAATTCTTCTGAATTTTCATAATAATTTTTATGTTGTTTATTTTTAAACTTTTCGATAGCTTCAAATAGTAAAAAGTAATATATTGCATTACCATGTCTTTTATTTTTTGATTCAAATTTTGGTTTTATATCATCTGCTGTTTCTATCTCTTTATCTATAAATTTCTTTAAATCTCTTTCGATTATATCTTTTGTTAATCTTTGATCACTTTTTACGCTTCCCCCAAGTGTAAAAGATACAAAATCACCGTGTTTATTTTTATTAATACTTTTAATTGTTACTTTTTGATTTAAAAAATATTCATTACCATTGTTCAAAGTATCTTCAACATCATTTAAAAAGTCATACAATAATTCTTGAAACTTAAAAGTTTGTTCTTTTTGGCTATCTTCGAAGTTTATTTTTGCTCTTTCTGCAAGTTCTTTAAAAATACCACTTTTAACTTCATATTTTATATCACTATCTTCATCTGTTTCTGCTTTCAATCCTTCAATAAACTCTTCATATCCATAACTTTGATGAAAAGTTACAAACTCTATTTGACCTTGCTCTTTATAGTACTCAAAAGCAGTTTTTAGATCTTTTCTATCCTCTTTTGTGTGATAGCCCATTCCAACCCTAATATTCATTTAATAAGTCCATACTTGATTCTTGTCATACAAATAAGTGTTAAAGCTTCTGTAAGATCATATGTTGTTTCAACAATTTTTCTACCAATATTTTCAACTTTATTCAAATGTAAAATATTGATAACGAAGCTTCTAAGAATAGATAATGCAAAAGCACCTTTATTGACTTTGCATTTATCTTCATTTAATGCAGTATCTTTGTAAAAGTGCATTGTTTCAACACTCCATTCATAAAGAATTTTTGTTAAAAAAGTTTTTGCATCATTATACTCATTTGATATATAGTAGTGTGTTGTAGTCTCTTGATTGTCAA
>NZ_FOXB01000047.1 GCF_900115615.1 Hydrogenimonas thermophila
TATTGATAAAACCATTGACAATCAAGAGACTACAACACACTACTATATATCAAATGAGTATAATGATGCAAAAACTTTTTTAACAAAAATTCTTTATGAATGGAGTGTTGAAACAATGCACTTTTACAAAGATACTGCATTAAATGAAGATAAATGCAAAGTCAATAAAGGTGCTTTTGCATTATCTATTCTTAGAAGCTTCGTTATCAATATTTTACATTTGAATAAAGTTGAAAATATTGGTAGAAAAATTGTTGAAACAACATATGATCTTACAGAAGCTTTAACACTTATTTGTATGACAAGAATCAAGTATGGACTTATTAAATGAATATTAGGGTTGGAATGGGCTATATATCATAGAAAGTATCATAAGTATAGGGGTTTTAGTATTATTAATATGGTTATTTTATGAAATAATTATTCAAAGTGGCAACCGATTTCATTGTACTGGAAAAGTTCCAGCAAAGGTACGAAGATCTTGGAGATGTTGCAGTTGTAAGAGAATTATTTACAAAGGAGAAACTGCCTATCATAGTGGTGCTAATAGAAGAGAACTTGGTCGGGTATATATGTGTTCAGATTGCAAAGTTAAAAAAACTAAATCATAGGACTAGTGAATTAAGAAAATTTATTTTTTGTAGGAAATCAAGAAATGGTTTATATTCTTTCCTTATTCCCATGCTCTGCGTGGGAATGCTACAAGATATGAAGCTCAGGTAGGCTAAAAGGATATAGTGAAATGAAAGAATTACATAAATGTTTATCTTCACTTAGAACATTGCAACAAGAGGGGACTTATAGGAGAAAAAAATATTTAGAAGAAAAAGAGTTTATTCAGTATTGTAAATCAGTAAAATTAGATATAACAGAACATAATTTAAAAGAGTTTTCTAAACAAAATTTGATATATTCATATTGCTCTCAAAAAGATTCTAATTCAAATGAAAAAAACTATTATGCAAGATGGCAAATATTTAAAATATATGAATTACTAAACTCTAGTTTTGAAAGTAATATTATAAATTTTAAGCCATTTTTCCAAACTATTTTAGATTACATGATGATAGAACGACTATTATATGATGAAGCTTTTGTAGTTGCTAAAGATGAAACAAATTCAACTATTATTGAAGGTGAAAATTTAGAACAACTCAATAAAAAAATAGAAGAAAAAAGTAAAAAGAATTATAATGAACACTCATATAAAGATTGGATAAAGTTTATAAGAAAATTAGTAGAACTTTATAAAAATTATTTAAATATAGAGAAGTATTTATTAGCTTATGAGGTAAAAATATTTTTAACTGCAACAGTAAATCTGATTATCAATGCCAAAGAAAAAGATTTTAATCAGTTATGTACAGATTTTGATGGAACTCCATCTTCGCTGGAACAAGAAGAAGATGGAGTTACATTTCGCTCTGGAGATTTAAAAAGAATCTATCCTGATGAGATGGAAATGGCAATAGAACAATTTAGAATTAGTTTTAAAAATATTGCTAATGATACTAAAATAGAAGAACTTATTGAGTTTCTCCAAAGTCAAAATTTGGAGTATATCTTTTTACATATTTACGATATTGAGAAAATATGGTTCAATAGAGAACAACATTGGGAAAGAAAGTTATGGGCTTATATGAGGTCACTGGTTATTGGAATAGAGTTTTATTCTAAAAAGATATCTTCTTGTTGTTACTTAGGTGATGTGCATCTATTTCTTGACTTTGCTTCAACAAACACACTAAACAAACCTCCTAAATGTATAGGTCTAAAACGAATAAATAATAAAAAGAGTATAAGTTCTCATCTTGGTAAAGATAAAATTGGTAATGCTGAATCATTTGAAGAATATATAGAAAAATTAAATCTTCTAATTGAAGCTTCAAAAAAGTTTGATGATCCATATAAGGATGAATATTTTTATCATATATTTTATTTGACACGAAACTTTTTTGCTCATAATATCAAAGTAGATAATCAGTTAATAGGTTCAATATTTTATTATGTATATGAATCATTAAAAAAAGTATTATTAGAAATTTATAAAAAAAGTCTGATTAAAAGTTGATAGAAACCAGTACCTTATGCGTTCCAAGCAAAGATTGGGAACGAAGAAAACTCGAAAAGGTAAGGATAATGGAATTATTTGCGACAGTAATATCGGGAGTATTAATATTTGTATTAGGACAACTTTTATTAAAGCTAGTAGTAGAACCTTTACAAGAATTAAAAAAAGAGATAGCACTAACTTTGGATTCACTCTTTTTTTATAAATATAAAATTTCAAGTCCGAATGCAAATTTAGAAAAAGATATATTTGAAGTTTCATCTATTTTGAGGAAACATTCAAGTAATTTAGAGGTAAAATCTTCAATAATACCATTTTATAATTGCTGGTATAAGTTAAGAATTTTACCAAGTAAAAAAAACATAAAAAAAGCTACTAATAAACTGATTGGAATATCAAATTCTCTTTCGCCAAATAATAATAACAATAATGGAATAGAAAATAGTTTTCAAGTTAAAGAAGTCAAAACTTTACTTAGAACCTCTTCAAAATCATCGATAATAAAGTCACTTATTATTACTATAATAATATTGTTAAGTATATACTTCCTCAATAGTGCTATTAACAATGCTGTAAAATTTTATTGTGATAAAAATATCACTACTGTTAGGGATAGCAAAAAATGAGTTTAGAGCAACTAAAAAAATTAAATGATGAAATGATAGATGGTTTATGTTCTTTTTTCAAGGGAGCTAATATATTAATAGAAAAAGACACTGAAATAGTAACAATATATGCATATTTGCTACTTCAAGCTACAGGTATAGAAAGATTACAAAAAATAGTTTTTATATTAAAATATTTTTCAGAGACAAAAAATATTCCTAATGAAAACATTTTAAAAAAACTTGGTCACAGAATAGATAAAATCCATGTAAATCATTTATTAGAGCATTTTAGTGATACAGAAAAAATATATTTTGAAACGGCATTAAAGTTACTAACTGAAATTGTTAATGTAAAAGATGGTTATAGATATGTAAATTTTAATTTTCAAGATTCTAAATCATTTATGGTACAACAACAGGTCGTAAAAATATTAGAACCTATAAAATTAGAATTTGATATTACTAATATTCTAGATTTAACTAAATTATCTTGGAATATCTTGGATTTGATTTTAAAAAAATATACTGCAATTTTAATAGATTTGATAATAAAAAAAGAAATAGGTAATGGTGAGATTTCAATTATTAGTTGTGTACAGCAACTTTCACCAAAAAAATATTTATTTATGAATTTAAATTTAGAAATAGAGAAAATAATCAATAATTATAAAAACTAATATTTCCTTGCTTATATGCTAGAGTTTCATCATATCATTTAATATATGACAAAATAATTATTTCTTGTTAAATTAATTATTAGTCATAATCTTTCAAAACTTTGTAAGTTATATCTAAATTTGTTGCTTTCAGAACTTCTATTCTCAATCCTTTAAAACCTATAATTGTACTTCCATTTGAATTTAGTTCATATTCAATATCTTGTGTAAAAGCTGGTCTTGCTAAGTTATTGATAAATTCTCTAAAAGATATTTTTATTACATTCCCTTTCTTACCTTGGTACAATACAATATATTTAAAAGAATCTTCACCAAAATTTGGTGGTGTTTTACTTAATGAATATGCAATAGGGCTATTAAGATTGCCATATAAACCGTTTATTTTTGAACCTATCTTGTCAAATTTAGAATCATTATTTGAATCAAATAAACAAACTGTATATGGATGACTATCACCTACTATACAAGCACTTTTCCAACCTGTTTTTTTGTCTATTTTTAATATGCCTAAATCTCTTCTTGAAGTTGTAAATTTTCCAGATGCCATTGTATATACATCAATTTTTTGATTTAT
Organism: Hydrogenimonas thermophila; assembly: GCF_900115615.1. Classification (NCBI taxonomy): domain Bacteria; kingdom Pseudomonadati; phylum Campylobacterota; class Epsilonproteobacteria; order Campylobacterales; family Hydrogenimonadaceae; genus Hydrogenimonas; species Hydrogenimonas thermophila. Next base: position 3,931 of record NZ_FOXB01000047.1, read on the forward strand.
CTTAACATTGTATGTATCATGAGAATAAAGTTTGACTTTTTCATACATATTTTCTCCAATATCAACAGTAGATATTTTATTTATATCTGGATGATGAACTATTGTACTTCCTGATAATTCATTTTTATCATGGTAAATATTAAGACTTTTAGTTCCGGTAGCACAACCATTAAATCCTAAACTTAAAATAGTTATAATTGTAAATCCTATGATTTTTTTCATCTTTTTCTCCATAAATTAACCAGTTAATAACTATAAAATAATTTAGCTTAATGCAAACTAAGAAAAATATATATAATATATTTAGTTATAGAATATTCTATATTTTAAATATATTTTAATATATGATTATAGGTTGTAGTGCATTAATTAAAAGTGAAAATATACAACTTTTTAAACTCAGGTTAAAATATTTATAATATTTTTATATCTAATATATAAAATAGCTATTTCATATTTTATTGCTATTATATGTGGACACTTTTTAGTAATAAATCAGTACATAAGCATTAGTTAACTTGCTTGATTACTTAGACCCTTATAAGTCATACCATTACATTTAATCGTATAAATTTCAAAAGCTCCTAATTTTTCATAAATAGACTGAATGAGAAAGAACGGAGGTCAAATCCTCGACAACTAAGAGTTGTATATATCTGCTCAAGTGATGCTGGGTCAAGATCTTCTTGTTCTAAAAAAGAGTTTATGATTCGTTTTGGAGTTTCATTGAATAAACGAAGATATATATGTGTATAATCCTCTTTAAACTCAGAAAGAATACTTTTTAATGTCTCTTTATCAATTTGTCTATTTTTATTGTATGACCAGTTAATATAGGTCATTATAGGATGTAAAGTAGATGTAACAGTTGGAGTCGGTGCATTTGAGTTGCGTCTTCTGTATTGCAACATACTCATTCCATTAAACGTTTATTATGATATTTTTATCAAATCTTTTCCAAAAATCCTCATCAGGCTTTTTTGCTAATGGCATTTTTCCCCATTCATTCTCTTGATTTGTTCTTTTTTCTTTATATTTTTTACTATTAGCATATTCAATTGCTCTTTTTGCAACTTTAGGATTTACAACAATCGGTTTAAAAATTGATTTTGTCATTATGTCACTCCTCTTTGACTCTGATTATAGCTATTAAAGTAATAAAAGTATAATAAAATTAAGCTTAAAGTCATAGGGTGTCAAGTGCAACCTAAAAATGTACCACATACGTAAAGTTAAAATACACACAATATAGGTCAGCTCATCGGTAAAGTTAATTGAAATAGTTGTTCCCTTTCTATTAGTTCAACATTATGACTTTTTGCTAAATTTTTGGCATTGTCATTAAAGTAAAAATTTGTGACTGCAACTAATTTTGCTTCAGGATATGCTAATTTTGCCTCGGCTATTAGTTGACGAATTGCATCACGTCCTTGTCTCTTTTTAACTCTAGTATGCTTACATTGAATGGCAACTGTTTCGTTGCCTTTTGTAGCAATAATATCAGCACCAAGCTCTGTTGGTATTTTAGATGTTATATGGCATCTATATCCTAACTTTTCATATAAACGCATTACTTCAATTTCAAACTCTTCCGGACTCATAAGATCCCACTTTTCGATTTCATCTAAATTGTTAAAAAAGCTTTCAACCATTTCACTATCTTTAATAGATGGCGTAGGTATTAAAGTACCGTCGCTTAATGATTTTTTATTTGTGATCAATTTATTTAGACCTGAATCAAAAGTTTCTATCTTTGGTGCGGTATTAATAAGATGATAAATATAAACATCTTTTTCTTGACCGATTCTATATATTCGATCGCTTGCTTGGTCCTCTTTTGCAGGATTCCAATGTCTTTCAAGATGTATAACGTGATTTGCTGCGGTAATAGTTAATCCTATACCTGCTGCAAGAGGAGACAATAGTAGTATATTAAAGCCTTTTTTACTTTCAAATTGTTCTAATTTTTTATCAACTATCTCTTGTTTATTGTTTTTTCCATTAATAATGTCAACTTTAAAACCATAATGCTTTTGTAAAGCAGTTTGTAGTAGGGTTTGCATTGTATGGCGAATAACAAATATAAGAACTTTCTCCTCTTTTGCTTTAATATTATTTAAAAGATTCAATAGTTCACTCATCTTTGATGATTTAAAAAATTTTTCTGGATTTGATAACTGGATAAAATTTTCTTTATCAAGTTTATCTTCCATATCAAGTAATTTTGGGTGCAATGAAAGTATTCTAAGTTTTTGTAGTTTTTCTATTGAGTGCAAAGAGCTATTTACAATTTCATTATGTAGTTTTATTTCATCTTTGTGCATAGGTACTTCAATAAATTTTAAATGTTTCTCAGGCAGTCCTTGAAGATGATCTTTCTTTAAACGTCTAAGCATATAATCTCCAATTTTTTTACGCAACTCTTTATCAACTTTTCCAATATTTTTCTCATCTTCAATAGGTTTTGCATAACGTTCTCTAAAAGATTTCCAAGAGCCTATATATGTTGGATCAAATGCATCAAACAGTGACCATAGATCTCGAAGTTCATTTTCAATAGGAGTTCCTGTAACTACTATTGTAAAAGGAGTATTTGCACTAATAGCTTTTGCGGCTTGTGTAATTCTTGCATTTGGATTTTTTATCTTTTGTGCTTCATCAAAGATACAAAGTTCAAATTTAAATAAGTCTTTATTGGCAAAAGCGAGTTGATTAATACTAAGAGTTTCATAAGTGGTAATAAATATGTTATAACGTAGTAAATCTATAATATCGAGACTATTTTGGGCAAGATTTTGAACTGTATCGGGTCCTTCTTTAAAAGAATCACACAATTTCTTTAAGGAAATATTTCTACCTTGTAATATTTTAACCCTAAATGCACTTTTATCGATAATGATATTTTCAATCTCATTTTTCCAAGATGTTAAAAGTATTGATGGAGCTACAATTAATATTCGTTGATTAGAGTGATCTAAAGGGTTGCTTTTTGTGTTATAAAGGTAGTTAATAAAAGCAATTACTTGGAATGTCTTTCCTAATCCCATATCATCTGCTAATAATCCACCTTTATAACCATTTTCATAAAGTGTTTTTAACCAGTTAAAACCTACTATTTGATGTGGCTTTGGTTCAAATTTATCTGATATGTTTTGCCAATCACGAGCCTGTTTTTTAGCTGAATGTTTAATACAAACTACTTCATCATTATTTGAGCCAATGCCTTCTTCATCATTTGGATTTATACCTAAAAACTCATTTTTTTGTTTTGTTTCTTTGTTTTCAAACTCTTTAATTTGATCTTCTTGCAAACATTCTTTTAGCAAAGATTCTACAATATCTAAAGGTATAGGATCAGAGTTTTTAATAGAGATATACTCTTCTCCTTTCTCTTTGACTTTTTCAACCTCCATTTGTAACTGTTCTAATTCAATATCATCAAGATCATCAATTATTGCTTTTACATCTTTTTTATCTGTAAGAGCAATATCATCTCCTGCCGTCAATACTTGACTCATAGGAGCTTCCATTTTTGTTGAACCAAAAAAACCTATATACGGTTCAGTTCTTAACTCTGTAACACGAATCAAACGATATTTACTAAATTCAACTGCTTGAATATCATCTTCAGCAAAAAATGATTCAGGGTTAGTTTTAAATTGATCAGCCTGTTCTTTTGGTATTCTTTTTGTTTTAATGATGGCTTTTGCACTCTTTAACTGTTTGTCTTCAAGTATATATCTAATCGTCTTTTCATTATTTTGGTTGGTTAAAATAAGATGTTGATCTGGATGATTGGCTATTGTAGAGCTATTACGAACAATAAATTCTGTTTCAAGACCTGGAATAAGAGGATAAATATCAAGTTCACCAGTATCATTTTCAATAATATCGATACCTATTTTATCAACTTTTTTTATGAAGTCATTCTCTATAAGTCCCTTATAATGTACACCGTTATCTTCAAATGACTGCATTGTCTCAATAGCAGAATATCGCAAAGCTGTATTATTACTCTGATTTGCTCTTTTTACAGCAAGATACGACTGATACATTGATTCAGGAAGAAGATAATAGGTATTTTCTGTCAACTCTAAAATGGAACCAATTATTTTAGGACTAAATAGTAGAGTATCATTCTGAATAAAGTTTACTTCAAAGATTGCATCTCTATCTAAAAACCCACGATGTTTTACTTCCATAGTGCCATCAAAGTATTTAGGAATAGGAAAGAGTTTTGATCTATCATCTTTTAGAAATGGATAAATATCATTATGTGAAATTGAAAGTATATTTTCTTCTACTGTTCCAAAACCATCTTCTGCAAGATCATTAAATAAGTTGTTATATAACTGTACGGCATCACTGCTACTAAAGTTTCTATTCAATTTAAAATGAATTGCATTTTGGTCGTAACTATAATTTATAATCTCTCTTTTTTCTTTCTTATTAAGTTTTTTTAAAAAGCTAAACATAATATATTACCTTCATTTCTATTGTAAAAGAGTTTCTCTTAGAGTAATTTTTATATTTGGTATATGCTCTTTTAAAATATTAAAGACTTTATTTTGCCAAGTACCAATTTCACTATGACTATGAGTTACTTCTTCAATGATCAATTGTTTAGCATAATCTGTTTTATAAAAATCTTGATAGTCATAATATTTATTTTCTAAAGAGATAGGAGTATCGCTATATAGTCTTACTTTTGCATTATGCGTTCCTTCAATTACTTTTATTTTTCCAAAATCCATATAGATAAATGAGCGTTTTGAATCAGATATAAAGCTATAGGAACTATTATTTCTTCCAGTAAAACGCTGTTTAAATGGTCCTTCTAATCGTTCAAACTCACTATTATTAATAAAAAGTTTAGCATACCTAAGATGTTTTACAAAAGGTTTCCAAAATGCTTTTCTGTAACGATATACATTGTCATATTCAGGATCGCTAAGTACTTCAAGGAAAAGTACAAGATCTTCTTTTGATAAATATCCTATTAAAAATTTACGATATTTTTCTCCTATACGGTTCCAACTAACATTTTGAGCATTATAAGTAGAAACAGTCCTAGGATCACCAACTAAATCAATGATAAAGTTGACCCATTCAGTATAATCATAGTTTGGTGATTGCATCATTTTTTCAATTAAAACTCTAACAGTATATTCACCGATTAAAATATGTTTATCGTAACGAAAATTTTTATAAGAGTTTATTTTTTTAAATACCTCTTTTTCACTTTTGTCTGGTTCAATACTCTTTAATTGGTTTACTAAATCTAAAATAAGCAGATAGTTATAAAAGTCACTATTTGGTGAAAGATTAAAAGTTTTCCATATCTTTTCAATAGATTTAAATTTTTTAAGTAATGAAATTGGATCTAAGAGATTATTTAAATAGGTTTTGTATATCTTCATAAAATAGTTGTGTCCCTTATACTTTTTAAGAACTTTAGAAATACTTGAGCGTATATCAATTTTATACTCTTCAAGTAAAAAGTAGTGTGTAAAATAAAATTGAATAACTCTCTTTTTGATACTAATATTTTCCTCTTTTTCCATTTGTGATAAGAGTTCAGGCAACAACTCAACTTCTAATAATTGTTTAAAACTTATTTTTGACTCTATTAAATGAATTGAAACCGATCTTAATTGAGTAGTGCTAAGTGTTACAGGTTCTTCATTTTTAAGCCAATGTTCTCTAAAAAATCTAATATCATCATTAAATGAGTTAGGTTTTCTATTTGATCCATTTCTTAGTTTTAATATATTTGTTTCAATAGTTTTTATAAGCTTAGAAAAGTCATATGGAGGGTGGTTTTTAATTGGAGGAAGTTCAATCTTCATTTTTTAACTCTTCAATACTAGGAGGATTGACTGCGAAAAAAAACTGAATACGACGATTACGTTCCCTTCCATCTTCAGTTTCGTTAGAGACTCCCTTAATTGGTCGTGTATCAGCATAACCACTATAAGATATTAGTGCTTCTCCTTTTTTATTTGTTAGTTTTGAAAAAGCTCCATTGGTTAATTGATCCATCAATAAAAAAGTATTAATTGCCCGTTGAGCTGAAAGTTCCATATTGGTCCATCTAAAACCGCATCTACTTTTATTTAGTTTAACATTATCTGTATGTCCTTCTATAAAAATAGTATTAATAGCATTTTTATACTTATTTTGAATCATCATATTAAGCAACTCATTTGCTACCTCTTTTATAACCCAAACTTTATCTTTTCTAATATCTGCTTTTGCTGAATCAAAAAGTCGTTCCCTTGTAATTCTCATTGCACCATCATCAGTATCTATTTCAACATTTATCCCTTTCTTTTTTAAGTTAAGTTGTAACTTATGCAATAGTTCATTACGAGCATTTATATTTTTTTCAAATGCTTCAATCTTTTTTTGTGCAATATTCTGTTTGTCCTGATATTCAAGTATCATATATGCAAGAATCAAAATAAAGATAAATAGCAAAGATGTCATCAAATCTGAAATAGAGATCCAAAAATGATTTTCTTCTTGTGGAGTTTGATGATTTCTTAAAAACCTCATAAATAATTACCTATTTATTGAGTTTATCATTAATAGATTCTAAAGCATCTTCCAGAGATGCTATGCTTTGCGATAGTGTATTTGCAAAGTTAACTAAAGCACCTTGTACTTCATTAAGAGAGTTTTGCATTGTAGATTGGACTTGTAGATCATAAGCTTTAAGCCATTTTGACATCTCTTCACCAAATTCTTCAAGATTATGTCTATTGTCTTCCAAAATATTTTGATATACTTTATGCAGTTCTTCAGCAGAATGTTTAACGTTATCCACCATATCAGCGGTATTTTTTGAGGTAGTATCCATATTTTCCATAATAACTTTAGCTTCTTGCATATTTGAATTTAATGTATCTTGAAGTTGATTAACCTTATCAATTGATACTTTAAACTCTTCAGTTGCTTGTTGTGTATTTTCTGAAAATGTTTTAAGGTTTTGACTACCCGTTTCAAATGTATCAAGCATATCAGGAACTACAGTTAATTTTTGAGCTGATCTATCTATAACTGATTGGATCTGAGATACCTTCTGTATAATATTTTCTAAAATAGTTTTGCTTTTTTCTTCTATTTCTTTAATAAAGGTACGATTGGAATTGAAGAGTTCTTGATGCATAGTTTGAATCTCTTTAATAACTTTTTCTACACTCTCTTCTTGTGAATGACTTTGTTTATATATATTTTCTAGTAGTTTTTGCATATTGGAAGTTATATTTTTGCTTTCTTCTGTAATAAGCTGATGTTGTTGTTGCATAACGTCTTGCTGTTTGGAGTAAATATTATTCATATTTGAAGCTGCTTTTTTAGCTACATCATCAAATATATGTTGCATTTGCTCAAAAGTTTTTGTCACTCTTTCATCTTGCTTTTGTTGTTGAAGAATCATTTGTTGATTGTATTGATTAAGATTATTTATCAGTGATGTCAACTCTTGCGTAGTATTAGCCATTAATGATTGAATTTGTTCAGTTTGTTTACCTGTTGCATTTTCTATTTTTGATATAAAAGTTTGAATTAGGGCATTTAGATTATCTGACTGTGATTCAACAGCCATTTTAGCATTTTGGCTAAGAGCTGATAACGGCTCTTTTAATGACTCTCCAATAGCTTCTGAAATATGTTTAGGCATCTGTTGCAAATGGTTATTCATTTGAGAAATTACAGGATTGAATTGTTCGCTAATTTTTTGAGTTAATGTTTCTGCTAATGAGTTTAATGCTCTTGTCTGTTGTTCAGATTCATTAGCTATTATAAAAAGATTTTGTTCAGCAGTTTGTCGTTTAAAAATATCATCGATCATATTTTGTAGATGATGAATTTTATTGGTTAAAGAACCTTCCAAATATTTTTCTATAAATGTATAAAAGACTGATAGTAAAATACCCCATACTGAAGCAGTAAACTTAACGCCTACCATACCGATAAAGTGACGAATTGACTCTTTAAGGTTGTCTCCTTCCAAGTTAAGATTTACCAATGCAACATAAAGTGCAAAAAAAGTACCAAGTAAACCTATACCAAGTAAAATACCTGCAATAGCACTGTAAAATTTGGAGCCTACATGAGATGCTAGTGTGCGTTCATTAAAAAAATAATCGGCATCAAGAGAGTTCTCTAATGAATTACCCTGTTTTATCAAACTTTCATCAAACTCATTCCATAAGTGGTAAATACGACTATTTTGTTTTAAATTTTCAAGAAAGTCATTGTAGTAACCAAACCCTTTCTCTTTAAGTAAACCAATCTCTTTTTCAAGAAGTTCAATATCTTTAAGATCTTTTCGGTAAGAAAACCATAGTTTAATCGATGCAAACAAAAATATTACTATTAGAAAGATTTCAATACTTGTTACTATCCAATCACCAAAACTTAGATTTGTAGTAAAAACAATTGTCTCATTCTCTTTATGCGAAAATGGTAAAAGTTTTAGCAGTATTTCTTTTGTAGTCATAAATTTTCTCCATATAAAATGAAACCATATAATCTATGTTATACAAAAGAATATTTAATGTCGTTTAATAAGATAATAGTATAGATTAGTTTATGTGTTATAATTGTATAAATGTTACTAAAAATTGGAGATTAAAATGAGTAAATTGTATAAATTAATGGCATTCTTAGCTATTGGGTTAACTGGTTGTGGTGGAGGAGGTTCAACTACTTCCACTTCTTATATTACGTATGATATGTGGGATTATGTTGTAAGCGATCAAAATATTACAAAACATTTTGATTTATATGATACAGATTCAAATTTTAATCCAACTGGCGGAGTATATTTAAATGCTGGTGATTTAAAAGAAACTTTACTCTCTTCTACAAGTGTAAAACAGGAAGAAATTGTAAATGGTAATATCATTAATACAGAAGTATTAACTGTATCAGATAATTATATTAAAGTAGAAAATGGTAATACTTTAGATAGATATAGAAGTATAGGTTCAGATTTTGGAGGATGTACAATAGCACAACATTATGATACATATAATCCTATGGATGATTATAACTTTGTAGATGTTATAGAAATACACTGTGATGATTACTCAATGTTTTATGCAAAAGGTAAAGGTAAAATATTAGGACAAGGAATATATACAATTAATGGAAATACTAGCTACACTATTTCAATAGCAAACAATATTTCAAATTAGTTTTAGTTTTAAAGTTTTAGAGTGTAGTGCCTTATCTTAACATTAGAATTTTGTTAAAATAACTTTTAAGTTTATAGATATGGAGATATATACAAGATATATTTAAGTATTTAAGATAGCAGTTTATAATTATTAGGTTTAACTGGTGCAGTATGAAATAGATATACAATATCCGCTGATTTTTTAACTCAGCAATTTACAGATGACGATACTAATTACACCTAATATAAAATCAAGAAGCCGTATGACAAAATCTAAAGTAATCATCTCACCATGTTCCGGCATGGTGATCCACCCTTAATAGATGGATAATAACTCGAATTTATTGCTATATTGATAGATTTAATCTTTAGCACTCTATTGCAGAAATAGCCAAAAATAAAACTCCTCCAGCAAATTATCTTAAATGGTTAAACCTTAGAAAGCTCTCTGAACAATTTAATAAGTTTTCAGGAAATTGATTCTATATGCTTTTATCTTAAAAAATTGTCAAAATTGTCAAAAATATAAAATAAGATAAAGCAGTTTTCCTTTATAATATTGTGATATAGTATATTTATATAGTAATATAGTCGCAAACATAAAGGAAAATCATGCTATTGGAATATGGAGCTAAAAACTTTTTCTCTTTTAAAGAGGGATTTGAAATATCTTTTTGCAATAGTAAAAGTATTGCAACTGTTATAGCACTTAAAGGTGCTAATGCATCAGGTAAAACCAATGCCATCAAAGCACTCTCTTTTTTAAGTTGGTTTGCTGTTAGCTCTTTTTCCAAATTACAGCCAAATGAGAAGATCCCATTTTCCCCTTTTTTTCATAATAAAGATGAGATAACAGAACTATATGCACGATTTTTATATGAAGGAATTGAGTATATTTATGAACTTGAGTTAACAAAAGATCAGGTTGTTAAAGAGACACTCTACAAAAAAGAGAAGCGACTTACTAAGGTTTTAGAGCGTTGTGGCGATAAGCTCTCATATATTTCAAAAAAGATGAAAGATTTAAAAGCTATTAAGATTAACCGTAGTAATGCATCTATTATCAGTATAGCAAATCAATATGAGATAGAGGCAGTTGAACCTTTTTATAGATTATTTAAAAATATTTTTACAAATGTTGGAGTTTACGGTAAACAACCAAATGAAAAGATATTTACAAGTTATACAGAGATATCTAAATTTTATGCTAACCATAGAGATATTTTCGATTTTGTTGTAGATTTTCTAAAAAAAGCAGATACCGGGATTGATAATATTGAGATAGTAGAAAAGGAGGATCCTGAAACAGGGGAGAAGCTATTTGTTCCAATCTTTCTTTTTAAAATAGATGGAGAAACAAGAGAGTTGAGTTTTTATGAACAATCTAATGGTGTTCAGTCACTCTATATTCAATTAGGATTTTATGCAACTGTTTTAAAAGATGGTATGGTACTTGCTCTTGATGAATTTGATATCAATCTGCATCCTGATCTTTTGCCTTGGATAGTTAACTTCTTTGAAGATGAAACATTCAACAAAAACCACGCTCAATTTATCTTTACAACACATAATAATGAAATAATGGATAGGCTTGGTAAATATAGGGTAGTTTTTGTAAATAAAGAGGAGAATGAGAGCTATCTTTATCGTTTAGATGAGATCCCTGGAGATATGTTGCGTAATGATCGTCCTATCACACCTGTGTATCAAGCAAATAAAATAGGTGGCAGACCAAGGATATCTAATGCCTAAAAAGTTTAAAAATCGTCGTAAAGATGCTTTTCTTTCATCAATACCAGTAGTATCGATTGAGAGTGTAGATAATGATATTACAAAGAGGTGTAAATTTAATTTTTCATATTTTACGATAGATGAGGCAGGACAAAATTTTTCAGATTGGTCACAAGATGAGTTGGCAAAACTTTTTGATAAGCTTAAAGAGTATTCAAAATTTTCTCTTGATGAATTATCAAAGATGAAAGTAGGTAGATATGCTATTTTTGAGAGATATACCTCTTTCCCTGTCAATAGTGACTTTAAACTTCCAAAACATATTCCGCATCAAGCTATTTGGTGCCGTTTTCATTTAGAAAATCGTCCAAGACTCATAGGATTTACAATTCCAGAAGAGTTTTATGACAAAATACATCAAGGAACTGGCTTAAGATTTGATACCAACACATTTTATGTTGTATTTTTAGATAGAGATCATAGATTTTATAAAACAAAAAAATAAAGGAATGAGAATAATTCTATATGAATATTTCATATAGTTTCAGAAAAATATACTATTTTTTCTGAAAAAATAAAAGAGATAAAATGAGGCAAGTTTTCTATATAATGGGACTTTCAAAGATATTTTGTCACAGTAGAGGGTGATGCTTTCTAAAAGTGATATTTATTTTGATGAAATTATAGAGATAATAAGAGAATGAGAAACTCTTTTTTATCCTTTATAAGAAAATATAGAAAGTTTTAAGCCCACTTTCCAAAGGCAGTTGCGTTAAGTCAATCTGCTTTTTCTTTCATGAAGCATAACATGTCAATTGTTCGAGTCGGACTCAATTGATAAGTCAAAAACTTATATATATTTAATTCTACTATGACTCTTGTACTGGAGAGCAGTACCCACTCTATCACCCTTTTGCTTAGACCAATCCATCAGCCGGCGATACTTGCTAATAAGATTGCGCTCCTTTTGTTTACGATGGCAAGGATGACCCGTAGGTCATCGGAGCTCCACCGGAAAGCCTGAATACAGGCTAATTTATCTATAAAAAGAACAAATGAATGATAGCATAGATTTTTGTTTTTTTTGAGACACTTAAAAATAGGACTGTGTTTTATTTTTATTTTGTTTCCTTTCTGAAAGTAAGATTCTCCAATTATCTCCAAATAATGCAATCTTTCAAATCTTTAGCGACTTTTTAAAAAAACATAAGAGTAAACACCAAAAAAACAAAATTGTAAACAGATTTTTTCTCCTGATTTTTTTCAAAAAATTCAAACTCAAAAAAATATGTATATAGGTAAGAGAATAAATTTTAGGAGGATTAATAGATGAACTCATTGAGTCAAATCCAAAAATGGATAAAGATGGATGAGAGTAATGTTGCATTTTTAATGCGTTACTTTGCTAGGTTGCCTACTGCTTTGCAAATAGTGATTATGCAAAGGCATAGAAGAATTCTTTTTCAAAAAAAGGAGGAGTTTAAAAATGATGGAGTAGAGATTCAGATGGCTTCTTGGATTTCATTTGTACTTGCGATCAAGTCTCTTTATGTAGAAGAGAAGCCGTTTTATAAGAAACAACTTAAACGGCTGAAATTTTAAAAAAAAACATACCTTTTTGTTTCATTTTTAAAACACTTCAAAACTGCGAAGTGTTTTGATGATGAAACATAAGTTTCATCAATAACACTAACAAGGTATCGGCTTGTAGTTTAATAGAGCCGATATAGTTTGATTTTTGTTGTTGTGTTAGCTCTTTAACAATTCATTGTCAATGGCACAAATACAATCAAGAGGAAGTGCTATCTATTTTGTTGGTTGTGCAACAAATACTCTCTTAGGATCATAAGGTGTATTATGCACATAGATTGCATAGATAATCTGCAATAGTTTTCTTGCCGTAATAATGAGTG
>NZ_FOXB01000048.1 GCF_900115615.1 Hydrogenimonas thermophila
CAAAGTATCTCATATAAGCTCCTCTCGTATCTCTCTTTGGTTGCCCAAAGGGCATCACAGCCTCGTAATCAATGAGCAATTGATGCAAAAGCATCATTGCAACTTTTAATCAGTGATTATCACCAAAGAGACAGTCAAGCTAAATTAAGTGATCTCCTTAAGCAAACTAAGCTTAAAGAAGTCACAGGGGGTATAAAAAGACTTTTTAGCTCTTTGGTTAGACTGTGATTAAGTTAAAGATCTGAAGTCTAATTTCTTCATTCTTGATAGTAATAATTTAGAGTTAATTTTTCAATCCTTTTTGGATGAAAATCTCTAAATTATTTCTATAAATGTATTATACGAGGAGGTTTTTATGATCTTCCACATGGTGTTTGCAATGCAATACTACTTCCACACGTTGAAAGATTTAATATGATCGCCTGTCCTGAACGATTTGTAGATATTGCCATTGCAATGGGTGAAAATGTAAATGGTCTATCGACAATGGAAGCTGCTGACAAAGCTTTAAAAGCTATTCAAAGATTAGCACAAGATGTAGGCATTCCTTCCGGTTTGAAAGAGTTAAATGTAAAAGAGAGCGATTTACCAATATTGGCAGAAAATGCGCTAAAAGATGCTTGTGGTTTAACTAACCCCCGTAAAGCCAATAAAGATGATATTATTGAGATCTTTAGACAGGCAATGTAATTTATTTATAATAGGAGGAGTTTTTCCTCCTGAATTTGATTATACCTTCTTCTCAAAAACTCTTAACTGTTTCTCTTTCTCTGTATAGTCACTCATATACTTTTTAATCAACTTCCAAAACTCTTTGGAGTGGTTTTTATAGGCTATATGGGCAAGTTCATGAATAACGACATATTCGATCAATGAAGATGAGAGTTTCATCACTTCCGGATTAAAGGTTATTCGATCTCTTTGGGAACAACTGCCCCATTTTGTCTTACTTTTTCTAAACCCTACATATTCAGGGTATAGTTTCATAGTAGCACTAAACTTTTTAACCAGCTTGGTAATCTTCTCTTCAGCTTTTTGTTTATAAAACCTATCTATCGCTTCATTTAGCTCTATTTGATTATAGTGCTTGGGGGTATAGATTTTAAACTTAGAGTGAATAAAAGTCACCTCTATATCTTTGCGATTCTGCCGGATTATCTCCACATAGTAGCTCTTTCCAAGATAGAAGAGTCGTGACCCTGTAACAATTTCGCCATGTTCAACTTCAGAGCCAACCTCTTCAAGCTTTTGAACGATCCATTTGGCTTTCGATTTAACCATTGAAGCTATCTCATCATCTAAAACTCCCTCAGGAGCTTTTACAACAACACCATTATCTCTATCAACGGTTATGTATGTATTTTTTGCTTTTTTACTTCTTGTGATTTTAAACTCTATCGTTTCTGTTCCGTACTCTACTCTCATTGATTCTCTAAAATATCTAAGATTGTTATAGGAAGCGTTTTTAAAGCCTCTTTATCGATATTTTCACTCCTTAACAGTGACTTGATATTTTTACGAATCTCTTTTTTAATGTCATCATGCTCTCTCCAATCCTTCTTCTTCAGATAGATAGCTATCCTATCAAATAGAGTAAGCGTAAAATCTTTTGGATTCTCAACAACTCTCTCTAAACTCTTATAGACTGGGAACTCTTCAGAGGAACGAAGCCCTAAACGCTTCCACTCCTCTTTTAAAGTTTGAATATCTTCCATAATTTTATCAAACTCCAAAAAGAGTTGCGCCTGACTCATTCGCTCCTCTTCCCTTGCTTTTATAAGCTCTTCAAGCCTTTTTGCAATATCTTGATAAAATTCAGGATTCTCTTTTTTGTTTGCCTGAATCATCTTTTTAATACGGTTTTTTATGATCAACTCTTTCGTTTTACCGCTCTTGTTTGCAAGCTCCTCTTCAAACCGTTTTGAGTCAGTTATATCAATAGCCTCATCAAGCAGATAGTGGACTCCTTCAGCTCTTAAGTGTTCATCTATGATCTTTTGAATCTTCTTACTCTCCTCTTTGGTTACAAAGAGCTTTTCAGGTGCATGCGTATGGATAGCTTCAAGCTTAATAGCATTAAAAAGTTTCAAATCATACTCATATGCTACAGCAAATGGATCGGGAAGTACCATATCCATAGATTTGTTAAAGAGTTTTAGAAGCTCAATAAACCTGTCTCGTAAATTTTCAGGCTCTAAGTATAAAACAGAAGCCTCTATATACTTATCTCTATTTTTAAAGCGATCGATTTTTATATCTCTAAAGAAAGCCACCATTTTAGCGTGCCTATTTTCTAAAATGGTCTTTTCCTGTTCTATGTTTGTCATAACATCACTAACTTCCAAATCATCGCTAAAGATTCTAATCGCTTCAGCCAAATACTCAGTAATTCCGGCATAATCAACAATAAGCCCTTACTCTTTACCGTTTGCCGTTCTATTGACCCTTGAAATCGCTTGAAGAAGGTTATGCTCTTTTAAAATTTTATCTATATACATACATTGAACAATCGGAGCATCATAACCGGTTAACAGCATATCGCTTACTATCAAAATAGCGGTATTGTCATACTGCTGTTTGCCACTAAGGGATTTGTCAGACTCATCACCAAAAGGAAGTTTGAAGTTCTCTATCGTCTCTTTAATTTTATCTTCCGGAGTTGCCAAATCTATAAACTCTTGTGGGTCTTTTTTATGGTTAAAACTCATAACCACTTTAGACTCAAACGGATTTAACCCCTGCTCTTTAAGCTCTAAAAATGCCTTTTGGTATGCAATTGCTTGCGTGCGGTTATGACAGACAAGCATCGCTTTAAAACCATTGGGATAGATCTTCTCTTTATAGTGTCTAATAATATCTTTAGCAATCTCTTCAACCCTTCTTCTTGCCGTCATAAAGGTATCTAAACTTGAGCCTTTTCGTGTAAGATATTCGATTTTTTGGTCACTAACTCCCTCAAATACAGCACCAAACTCTCTATTCATAAGCTCTTTTTCTATGAAAAACTTTGGCATGCCTGTTTGGTACTTGATCGCCAAAGTGTTACCATCTTCAACCGATTGTTTTATAGTGTATTTGTCTATGTAATCTCCGCCATAGAACTCTCTTAGAGTTGATTTACTCTCTTTGTCTATCGGCGTACCGGTAAAAGCGATGAATTTTGCATTTGGAAGAGATGCCCTCATATACCCAGCAATCATTCCCCCTTGCGTTCTATGTGCCTCATCAACCAAAACAAAGATATTCTCTTTATCGCTTAAAACCTCAACATCTTTTGGATCAACTCTCTCTTCAGCCTTCTCTTGAAACTTATGAATTGTTGTCATAACGGTTTTACCGTAATTATCTCTAAGCTCTTCTTTAAGATGGGCAATGCTTACAGCCTGTTTGGTGTTAGGAAAGCCTGCTCGTCTAAATGTTGAGCTTATCTGATTATCCAAATCTACCCTATCAGTCACAACTAAAATCGTTGGATTGTCAAACCCACTCTCTTCTCGTCGAAGTTTTATAGCAAGATAGACCATAGAGATCGACTTACCGCTTCCTGTTGTATGCCAGACAACACCGCCTTTCTGTTCTGTTTTTAGTTTATGGAGTATTTTATTGACCGCTCTAAGTTGTTGATAGCGTGGTAGTTTTTTAATCGTTCGCCCTTGATCAACCTCAAAGATTGTAAAGTTTCTTATGATGTCCAGTAAAACACTCTTTTGAAAAAATGAGTAGATGAGTATATCTTGAGCCGTTGGCATTCTGTTAACTAACTTGCTTATGTCTTCAAGGGAGTCTGCTTTAAACTTTGAGTAGTGTTGATAAGATGCCCCAATCGTTCCATAAAGTGCTTGAGCCTTATTGATTCCTACGCATATTTGATTATAGTAAAAAAGTTTAGGCGAGTTGTTTTGATAATACTCTAAATCACTTATAGCTTCCGATATATGCACTTTTGGAGATTTTGCCTCTATCACAGCAAGAGGCAGACCATTCACATAAACCACGACATCAGGAATCGAGTTGTTGCCTACCCCTTTATATTTCATCTGATTGACAACCAAAAAGTCATTATTCTCTATATTGTCATAATCAATGACAAACACAGGTTGCGGGTGAGAATTGGGGGTTGGCTTTTCAGTGATAGCATCTTTTTTTGTGATGAGTTCAAACAGAGCTTGATTGGCTTCCATAAGTGAAGAGGCTTGAATGTTTTTGAGCTGACGAACCACCCTTTCTAAACTGTTACCGCCAAGCCAAGGGTTTATCTTTGTAAGTGATGTTCTTAATCTATCTTCTAAAATCACTTCACTAATAGAGCTTCTAAGATCATCTTTCGCCCCATCAAAATAGTCATACCCCAACTTTTGAAATAGCTCAATTGCCGGCAGTTCACTTTGTGAATATTCGGGTCTGTTTTGGCTCATGATTCCTACTTATGTTGAAGTTTTGCCATTTTTTCGACATATTTTTGTCATAATATAAAAATTTAACTTAAATAATTTAATTATATGAAAAATATGAAATGAGTAACGGTGAAGCAACGATGAAGCAAATTTTCAAATCCTAATTCCCTAGAATAAGGGTTTTTAACTTTCACAACTTTGAAAATATAGATTATTTATGAAGCAACGGTGAAGCAAATTTATTAAACAATAGTTAAATATTTTCATTATTTTGCCCAACTTGGTATATATTCTCTTGCTTTTGTTCCAACCGTATCGTCATATATAACTATTTTACCGTCTTTTATAGTTTCATTTATAATTTTTGAAACCATTGAACGATTTTTAACTTCTATACCAAATCTTTCTCTTAAAGATGTATTGGTCATAAAATCATTTTGTATATATCTTAAACAGCAATGCAAATAACAAGCTCTTACCCTATCTAATCTATTCATATCCTTTAGCTCTTTATGAGCAAATAATATACTTATAGTATATCCATTTGTAGCCCTAAATATTGGAGCTGGAAGTTGATAAAGTTCAGTTTCTGCTACAACTTTATCAACTCCACTACCTCTTTCTTCACAAATATTTATTCTTCTCATAAAAGAAGCTAAAATTTCATTTCTTGATTTTGGTGGAGTATCTAAAAATCTATCTGTATCCACAAGGGGTTCCCCTGGATTAGTTATTTCTATACGGTTAGAATATATTTCTATCATTACAGAATTTCCTGTTTGAGAAAAATCTTGATGTATAATAGCATTAGCTACTAATTCTCTAATAGAAAGTTCAGGATACATTTGAATAGTTTTTCTAAAAGCCTTTCCTATCACTTCATTTGAAGGTAAAATACTATTAATATATTCTATAAGTCCTTCAAAGCCAACAGCATAACCTTTTCTTATTTCCTTTTCTTTTATAGTTTCTAGTTTTGAGTTGTCTTTATATTGTATTACTCTTATAGCCTTTCTTCTTAAATGATTAAAACTATATAAATCTTTTGCAAAAAGAATAGCTCCAAGATTTGTTATACTATATTTTCCATTTTGGGATTTACAAATGAGTTCATTACTTTCCAAACTTTCAATTATTGCCTTTCTATTTTCAGGTAAAGGTAAACCAATCAAATCGAAATAAGATACATATTCCAAATACCCTAAAACTTCACTTTCATCTAAATTATCTACAGCAACTTGTTTTTCAAAAGGAATTTTGTCAAAAACCCTCCATAATTCTCTCTCTTTTTCTGGCAATTCTTTTAATTTTTTCTTATGAGAACTTAATCTGATATATTCAACTCCATTAAATCTAACAGGATGTCTATATGCTGGTGCAATTTCAAGAAGAACTACATCATTATCATCAATTTTAACCTCATAGAATTTAAAATCAATTTTTGGTTCAAGCAATCTTAAAAGCCAATTTTCTAATGCTTCACCTCCATTTTTTGTAACAGATGGTTTAAAAGTTGTACCAAGAATTTTATGTGTTTTATCATCAATACCCCATACCATATAAGCATTTGTTTTTCCATTTAATGCTGCTGAATTTGATAAAGCACTAATATACTCTCCTATTAATTGAGGGGTTTTATTATTGTGTTTAAACTCTAACCATTCTGTTTCATTTGGTTGTTTTAGTAACTCTTGTATAAGTGAAATTATAAACTCATCACTTCTATCTACACTCATCAACTATCCTTCTGCCAATAATGATTAAGAATAGCACAAAATACATCAAACTTCATACTTTTACCCTCACTTCTCCAGTTAGTAGTTTTTGCATTAGACCTTTTTTTAGTTCTTCAAAAGCTTCTTTTTTGGCTTTTAGGTTTTCGATTTTTTGGTCAACTGTTGATAAAATTTCTGCTATTTGTTTTTGCTCTTCAATAGGTGGAAAGGGAAATTTAAGAGGATTGATATGTTTATTATTAATTTGTGGAATACTAGAAGTATCAGCTATATTGGAAAGTTCAAACATTACTAATAAATAATATAAAAACTCACTATTAAGAGTTTTCTTTGTAATTAATCCCATTAAATTTGTATCAATAAAACCTTCAGTTTTTAATATTCTAACCTTATTAGTAAATATTGCAGCTCCTCTTTTAGGAAAAATTATTGTACCTACTTTTAAATTTTCATAATTTGAAGTATTATATGAATATTCACTTTCACTCAAATACTTTTCACAAAAATTAAGTTGATTTACTTTAAAAAACTTATATCTACCGCCATCAAAAATAAATTTAGAAGGAGACTGACCACTAATGATTTTAACGTGATTTTCTAATTTACTGACCTCCCAACTTTTAGGAATCCTACCAATCTCACTATCTTTAAACTCACTATGCCCAATACCTTGGGTTAAAAGCTTTTGCATTAACCCTTTTTTGAGAGTTTCAGTCTCCTCTATCTGCTTATCAACAAAATCGATTTTTTGATCGACTGTACTAAGAATTTCAGCTATTTTCTTTTGTTCTTCAAGGGGTGGATATAGTATCTTAATATTTTTTATATCATTTCCATTTACTGCCGTAAAAGTAGAACCTTGAGATAATTTATCCCACTTATCTTCATAATTAACTAAAAAATGATATAAAAAATCATTATTCTCTTTAGGTTTTAATGCACAAACTCCTCTACCAATACAAGCATTATGATATGATTTGGCAATAGCTCCAACAGGTGCTCTTACCGTCATAATAATATCTCCAATATCACACTGCTTAGTTGGTTCAGAAGTATATACCCTAGGTAAAGTTTTTCTATTCTTTATATCTGCATTGCCTTGTATTAATGGTAATCCAATATTATTTTCATTATATGTTTCAGATTTTGGGGATTGTCCCATATTAACTTCACATATTTCCTCAAGTCTAACCTCTCTCCACCCCTCTGGCAACTTCTTCATCACACAAACCCCAACTCTCTCAAATATCCATTTAACTTACTATCGATCTCTTTCTCTTTAGCCTCTAACTCTTTTATGCGACCCAAAACCGCTTCTATGTCAACGATCTCTTCCTCTTCGCTTGTATCGATGTAGCGAGCGATATTGAGATTATAATCATTCTCTTCAATCTCACGCATATCGACAATACGCATAAACTTATCGATATCTTTAAGAGCATCATAAGCATTGACGATTTTAGAGATATTCTCAGGTGTTAGAGTGTTTTGGTTTTTTCCCTCTTTATACTCTTTTGAAGCATCTATAAAGATAACTCTGTTTTTTAAATGCTTAGGTTTTGACTTGTTTATGATGATTATGCATGCAGGTATGCCTGTATTGTAAAAGAGTTTTTCAGGCAGTCCGATGATCGCTTCTATCAGATCATCTTTGAGTATCCCTTTACGGATTTTCCCCTCACTGCTTCCACGAAACAGAACACCGTGAGGTAGGATGATTCCCATTTTTCCACTCTGTTTCAGCACACTTATCATGTGTTGTAAAAATGCAAAATCTCCATAACCTCTTGGTGGTATGCCATATTTAAAACGACCATACTCGTCCGATACCACTTGGTTATATTTTGGAGTGATCGGTTTACCCTTTGCGTCGGTTTGCAGGTCAGCTTCGGCAGCTTCCCACCACTTTTTTAGGCTAAAGGGTGGATTGGCTATTACTCTGTCAAATGTCTCTAATTCACCGTTTACAATGTGTTTAGGGCTTCCAAGCGTATCACCCTTGCGAATATCACTATCTTTAAAGTTATGCACAATCATATTGATTTTACAGATTGCCCACGTACCAAGATTTTTCTCTTGCCCTTTTAGGGTACAATCCACAAATTCTCCGATCATACCGCCATTTTTAGCAATATATTTGGCTGACTCTATCAGCATACCACCTGATCCGCATGTTGGGTCATAAATGCTATTACCTGCTTCAGGCTTTATGAGTTGCACTAAAAGTTGTACTACCTCTTTAGGGGTATAAAACTCACCGCCTTTCTTACCGCCAGCATCTGCAAACTCACGAATGAGGTACTCATAAGCATTTCCAAGTATGTCAGGGTTTTCAAGGTCACTATTAGCAAGAGAGTATTTGTTAAAATGGTTCAGAAGTCGTGCAAGGAGGACATCTGGTAGTTTTTCACTATCTCCAAAGTGTACCGTAGTCATAACACCCTCTAATGCAGGGTTTGCCTCCTCAATGGCACTAAAAGCTTGATCTATAGCTTGACCAATATTCTCTGTCTTTTTAGTAATATTGCTCCACCAAGCAATCTCAGGTATGTAAAATCTATGAAAATCTTCATCTTCTATTGCTTCTTCAAGTGAGATACCCTCTTGCTCAGCCGCAATTTTAGCCTCTTCAAAAAATTGATCATTCGCACGTTTTAAAAAGAGAAGTCCAAAGATGTAGTTTTTAAAATCAGAGCTATCGATATGTCCTCGCATAATATTTGCAGAATCCCATAACCAAGATTCTAATGTCTCTAGATCTAGTTTTTCTGGCATCGATAACCTTTTAATAAATTCTGTTCATTATATCATTTTATAGAATAGATAAAAATATAGGTATCTAAAACTTGACAAAATGAACATATGTGCAATATAATTCAGTTTAAAAGTTTTGAACATATTCTCATAAAAGGAGAGAAGATGAGGAGAAGAGGACGAAGAAATAGAGCCAGAAACATCGAGTTTGAGCCTGAAACTCTATGTTTTAAACCGTGTGGCAGACGTGGATGTCTTTTAGACCGTGTAGTGTTAAGATATGACGAGATAGAAAGTTTAAGATTAGCTGACTATGAGGGGTTGTATCAAGAAGAGGCGGCACAGAGAATGAACATTTCACGATCTACATTTTCACGCATAGTTACAGAGGCTAGAAAAAAAGTGACCGATGCCATTTTGAATGGTAAAATTCTTATGATTAAAGAGGTAGATGATGATAGTAGCAGTAGTAACAAATAGTGGTAAAAGTGTCTCAAACCATATAGCTTTAGCTAAAAATATAGCTTTTTATGAGTTTCCTAAAGGTAATTTAATTAAAATCATACCCAACCCAATTATGGAAAAGATAAAAGATAATAATATCAAATTAGAAAAAAATCCATCAGGTGGAAGACACTTAAAAACAGGAAAAGAGTTACCAAAGTTTTTAGCCAAAGAGGGTGCAGATATATTTATAGCAAAGCAGATGGGAGAAGGAATGAAAATGAACCTTATTGATCTGGGGATTAAACCCTGTTTAACTCAAGCTCAAACTATTGAAGATGCAATCGGAGAGTTAAAGTGTCTTTAGCAAAAACCTCTCTCTTTCTATCTATAACTCTACTCGTTATAGGTTGTACAGACTCAAAGCCAAAACAAAAACTTAATGCCCAAAGTCTTCTTTTAGAGAAATGCTCAAGCTGTCATAACTTAGATATGCCTCCAAAGACATCTCCAGATGAGAAAGCTCCGCCTATGATGGCTGTTACATTTCATATAAGAGATTTTATGAAGGTAAACAACCCTTCTGAAAAAAAGCAAAAGTTCATAGACTTTGTAACCGACTATGCACTAAACCCATCTGCTGAAAAATCTTTTTGCGATAAAAAGAGTTTAGAAGATTATGGCGTAATGCCTTCACAAAAGGGAAAAGTATCAAAAGATGAGTTACAGGCGATTGCCAGATATATGTATGATCATTATGATCCGGAAAAATTTATGAAACTTATGCAAGAGCAGGCAAGACTTGCAGCACTTCCAACCCATAAGCGTGTAATAGAACAAAAAAACTGTCTAAGCTGTCACGATATTGAAAAAGAGAAAATTGCTCCCTCTTTTAAAACTATTGCTAAACGGTATAACGTAAATCAAATTGATGAGCTTAGTAAAAGCATAAAAAATGGAAGTCGTGGAAAATGGGAAGGGTTCAAACTCTCTATGCCACCATTTAAAGATTTAAAAGATTCAGAAGCTAAGTCTATGGCTGAATGGATTTTATCGCTTAAAAAATGATGAAACTAGATATTGAACTACTTAAATCGATACCTATATTCAATAAATTAAATAGCAGTGAACTTCTCTCTTTGCAAGAGATCTCTTCTGTTAAAAGATTAGAGAAAGAGGAGGTTCTTTTCTATGAAGGTGATGAAAGTAAAACTCTGCATATTGTAATTGATGGCGAAATAGAGGTTTATAAAGTAAACTCAAAAGGGAAAGAGATCATTCTAAAAAAGTTTATACCATTCTCTTTTATAGCTGAAGTATCTAACTACAATGGAATCAACTTTCCTGCATCTGCCAAAGCTACCTGCCCTTCTACAGTGTTATTGATAAATTTCAAAGAGTTTGAAAAAAAGTTTCTTTTTCACCCCACCATTGCACCTGTAATCTTAAAATCTATGGCAAACAAAGTTATGAATTTGGAAAAGGTTATATCTAATAATCTAATTTTAGATGCATCACAAAGAGTAGCAAAGTTTATATATGACAATGAAGAGTGTTTAAATAAGATCAAACACCATAAAATTGCAGAATATTTAAATATCACCCCTGTTACACTTTCAAGAATTTTAAAGAGATTTAAAGATGAAAAGCTTATAGAGACTCATAACAATAAATTCACTGCAAATAGAGAACGGTTAAAAAAAGAGTTCTCTTAACCTATGTTAATGACACTTCTTTCCCCCTAAGCTAAACTTCTGCTCCTAAAATCAACTGCTAGGGGGAATATAATGAGTATGTTTTGTAATCAATGTGAAATGAGTATGCCAAATGGTTGTGGTAGCAATGGTCAAACTGTAGGAACTTGTGGTAAAGATGAAACTTTGTCAAATCTTCAAGATACAATGATTTATGGTCTTAAAGGGTTAAGCGCATATAGAGAACACTTAAATGAGCTAGCACCTGAACAAGTAAAAGATATTGATGATGTTATAGCTGAAACGCTATATTTCACCCTTACAAATGTCAACTTCAATTTTGATGACCACATTAAACAGCTTATGAAAGTTGGAAGTGCCGGTGTTAAAGTTATGGATCGACTGTCAAACGCACATACTAACAAATTTGGAATTCCTACTCCGGTTGTCATTCCTCAAAACAGAGTTGAAGGTAAAGCAATTCTTGTTAGTGGACACAATTTAGAGATGCTTAAAGCACTTTTAGAAGCAACAAAAGATAAAGGGATCAATGTCTACACCCACTCAGAGATGTTACCGGCACACGGCTACCCTGAATTAAGAAAGTATCCTCACCTAAAAGGAAATGTTGGAAAAGCTTGGTTTGATCAAGTTGATTTGATGAAAAAGTTCAAAGGTACATTTGTAGTAAATACAAACTGCATAATCCCTCCTGCTAAAAATGCTGACTATGTAGATAGAGTATTTACTTACAAAATTGTAGGAATTGAGGGGGCTACACCAATCATAGATGACAATTTTGATGAGTTGATTGAAAGAACACTTCAATGTGAAGATACAAATATGCACGCAGATACAACTCTAACTACAGGTCACCACTATAAAACTATTTTAACTCTTGCTCCAAAAATTTTAGAAGCTATTAAAGAGGGAAAAATAAGAAAATTCTTTGTAATTGCTGGTTGTGACGCACCAGGTAAAGCTGGAAACTACTATAGGGAAATGGCAGTAAATTTACCAAAAGATTGTGTAATCATCACTTCTAGCTGTGGTAAATTCAGATTTAACGACATCGACTTTGGAGAGATCGAAGGAACAGAAATTCCAAGATATTTGGATCTTGGTCAGTGTAACGACTCAAATGGTGCAGTAGAAATAGCAAAAGCATTAAGTGAAGCTTTAAATATTCCAATCAATGATTTACCAGTAGCCATAGTTCTTAGCTGGATGGAGCAAAAAGCTGTAATCATACTATTAGCACTATTTAGCTTAGGAATCAAAAATATATATCTTGGACCAAAACCACCACAATTTTTAAATGATGATATTGTAAATTTTCTAATTGATACTTTCAATCTGCACTATACAGGAAATGCAAAAGAGGATTTAAAAGTATTACTTGAGAAGTAGGGTTTTCCCCCTACTCTCTGAAAACCTTTCAAATAATATGCTTCAAACTACTGTTTTCTTATATGTTCTGCTTCTATAAAAAACTGGTGAGCAAGCGTAATTACAAAAAAGACCTGCCCGAAGATTCCAACACCTGGAATCAGCGAAAGCAGATAAAGTATGAAAGTTGTTGCAGCTATACGCCACTTTGCTCTTTTAAAAATGGTTTTCATCTCATCTTTGTCAAAAATCTCACCTGCAACATCACGTGTTAAAAGTGAATGAAATAGAAAATAGAATGGAGCGTTAACTGCAACAATGTTAATAAGAGGTATAAAATAAAATGGAAGTGATACAAAGAAAAAGAGTAAAAAAAGTGCAAACTTTTTAAGCATAAAAACGATGTAGTCTGTTATTGGTACAGTAGCTTTACGTTCAATTGTTGGGTAGTGTCTTTTTTGTACCTCAGCAACTATATATGGAGTAAAAAAACCTATGATAATTACAGCTAAAATAACTGAAATAAGAACTGCAAATCCTCCACCAATTACATAAAAAAGTGTTCCGGCTATTGCTTTAAAAAGAAAACTTCCAGCTATTGCAGAAAAGATAGGATACTCTTTTGCAAATTGAGCCATCTCATTTTGTGTTTGTGCTACATCCGGATTTTCCGCTATTTGTGCAGCTATATTTAACATATCAAAAAACTCACCCGAAAGGTAGTAGAGAAAAATAAAGGATACAAGCATCGTTATAATAAACGGTGCTGTTGTAAGTGTTAAAAATTTTGTTGTTAAAAAGTCTGAAAAAGCCTTGGCTAAAAGAGAGCCTTCTGTATATCTATTTTGTATCTTTTGAGTCATTCTCATTTTCCTGTGGTTCTATTATAATTGTATCATCATCACTTTTATCTTCTATATTATACCCCAATAAATCCATACCAAATTAGACAACAAGCCAAATTGCTCTATAATTAGGTATTTACAAACGAAAAAGTTACACCTAAAACTTTCACCCAATGGGTGTAACTTTTTCAAACACGGAAGGAAATTATGCCACAAACTATATTAAGCTTTGATATTGAAACAACAAATGAGAAATTAACACCAAGAGCAGGTGTAGCAATATTTGGTGAATACCTAAAAGGTATGAATCTTGAACACCTTTGTAATACAAACATTCCCTTGGCTAAACATCCAAATGGGTACGATCCATTTGAGTTCATATATCCTTTGATTCTAATGCTTCACAGCAGTGGTCGTG
>NZ_FOXB01000049.1 GCF_900115615.1 Hydrogenimonas thermophila
AAGAGACTACAACACACTACTATATATCAAATGAGTATAATGATGCAAAAACTTTTTTAACAAAAATTCTTTATGAATGGAGTGTTGAAACAATGCACTTTTACAAAGATACTGCATTAAATGAAGATAAATGCAAAGTCAATAAAGGTGCTTTTGCATTATCTATTCTTAGAAGCTTCGTTATCAATATTTTACATTTGAATAAAGTTGAAAATATTGGTAGAAAAATTGTTGAAACAACATATGATCTTACAGAAGCTTTAACACTTATTTGTATGACAAGAATCAAGTATGGACTTATTAAATGAATATTAGGGTTGGAATGGGCTACAATTAGACCTTCATAAATCCAGTTGAATAGGTAAACTTAATATAAGAATCCAAACAACCAAAGAGGTATCTTATTGCCAAACCCTATCTCAATATCATCTATTGCTAAAAAGCTTTTGCTTATATCTTTTATCTGACTATAGTCTTTGTTTTTACCACCTATCTCTACTACATACTTTTCATCTACTAAAAAATCGCCTTTTTTTACATAGTAGAGTGAATGTTTTGGTTTTACCATACTTACAAAATATGTCTCTCTTATTGTTCCTTTGTCTCTATTTATACATAGAGCTTCAAAAAGATTTGTATTTGCAAGATAGAGTTTATCGGGCATTCTCAGAGACTTAAATCTTTTTGCTTCATAGGTGATATGATGTAAAAGCTCAGCATCGCTAAGATAGCCGATATATTTATAGAGTGTTGATTTTGTTATGCCTACTTTTTGTGCCAAAGATTCAATGCTAATCTCTAACGGTTTTGAGACACATATTGTAATGAGTAACTTTTTTAAAGTTGCTATTTTATCGCTTTTAATATGAAAAATTTTACTTAGGTCGCTATTTAAAACTTGATTGATTGAGTCGTTTATCTTATCAATATATCTTGAACTATCTTCAAAATAGTAAGGGTAAATTCCATTATGTAAAAAATCATCGAAATGCTTTAGAATTTTTTTATTTGGTAGTTTGTCAAAGATAGTTGGTACTATATTTCCATGATTTTCTATAATCTCTTCTAATGAAAATGCAGGAAGCTCAATACTATATTTAAGTTGTAAAAATTCTCTAAAGCTTAATGGGTAAAGATGATACCTAGAGTATCTTCTAGCAAAATCAGGATTTGAAAGATGTATAGCGGATGAACCTGTAAAATAGAGTTTTATATCTAAAAAATCATAGATAGATTTTAACTCTTTCTCAAAATTTTTAGCCTCATGTATCTCATCTATACAAATCAGTTCTCCACCTCTTTTTGAAAATTCATCAACAAAATCGAAGAGTGAAACATCTTGGAAGCTTGAATGATCACAACTAATGTATAATTTTGAAGATGGATCGAGTGGTGAGTTTTGAAGCAACTGCATAAGCAAAGTAGTTTTACCTACACCTCTGCTTCCATAAATACCTGTCAGTTTTGCAGGAGAGTTATATAGATCATCAAAGATATATCTTTTATAACTTGGTAGTTTTTGGCTTGCTTTTAGCTGATAAAGTCTTTTTGCATTTAAAAGTAGATTTTCCATGGTTTTTAGTCTTTTATATTATACTTATTATATTTTTATAAGTATATTGTAATATACTTAAATTATATTTAATTTTTGCAAAATAGTCTATTTTTTACATATTAATTTAGGCTTCTCTTATGCTCTTAATCGTACTAGTTGAAATCATCAGCTTTTTACCTATTTAACAACATATTCTCCTTCCATAGTTTTAGAAAAATGCTATACTTACTTAGATTAAGACTGATACTAAACGATGAGTTTTATATAGAAATAGTTTTAAAAAAATTAAAGTAGAGTTAAAAAGGTTTGATTATGAAATATCTGATGGCTATAGATGCAGGTACAGGTAGTATAAGAAGTCTTATTTTTGATATTAATGGTAATGAGATATCTTTTGCAAATAGAGAGTGGACGCACATTAGTGAAAAAGATGTACCAAATAGTATGGGGTTTGATTTTCAAAAGAATTGGGAGCTTGCTAAAGAGTGTATTAGAGAATCCATAAAAAAGTCTAAAATAGATCCAAAAGATATTTTAGCTGTAAGTTCTACAAGTATGAGAGAGGGGATCATACTCTATGATAAAGATAAAAATGAGCTTTGGGGTGTGGCAAATGTAGATGCCAGAGCTGGAGATGAAGTAAAGTATTTAAAAGAGAATTTTCCAGGAATTGAG
The DNA here is from genome assembly GCF_900115615.1 of Hydrogenimonas thermophila. NCBI lineage: Bacteria > Pseudomonadati > Campylobacterota > Epsilonproteobacteria > Campylobacterales > Hydrogenimonadaceae > Hydrogenimonas > Hydrogenimonas thermophila. The sequence goes on from NZ_FOXB01000049.1 coordinate 2,231, forward strand.
GAGGAATTTTACAATTTAAGCGGACAAACTTTTGCATTGGGTGCTCTTCCAAGACTTTTGTGGCTCAAAAATCATAGACCTAATATTTATGAAAAAGTTTGCTACATCTCTATGATAGGTGATTGGGTATTAAAAAAACTTTCAGGCGAAATAGCAGTAGATCCAAGTAATGGCGGAACAACGGGAATATTTAGCCTTCAAAAAAGAGCCTGGGAAACAGAGATGGCTAAAAGAGTAGGGTTGAAAGATGACATTTTCCCACCAGTGCTGGAGTGTGGAGAGGTGCTTGCTAATGTAAGCGAAGAGGCTTCTTGTGAAACTGGATTGTCAGTTCAGACAAAAGTGGTTATGGGTGGTGGAGATGTTCAGCTTGGAAGTGCTGGACTTGGTGTAGTAGAGATTGGAGACAGTGCCATTTTGGGTGGTAGTTTTTGGCAGCAGATTGTCAATATTCCAAAAGAGACAACACCACCTGAAGATATGAGCATTCGCATAAATCCGCATGTTATAGAAAACCAGTCTCAAGCAGAAGGTATAACTTTTTTTAGCGGTCTTGTAATGAGATGGTTTAGAGATGCCTTTTGTGATTTGGAAATTGAGTTGGCTAAAAAAGAGAACAAAGATGTATATGAAATTTTAGAACAAAGAGCCAAAGACATACCAGTAGGTTCAAATGGAGTAATTCCAATCTTTAGTGATGATATGAAATATGGCAAATGGTATCACGCAAGTCCAAGTTTCATCAATCTAAATATCGATCCAACTCTTTGTAACAAATATACTCTATTTAAAAGTTTAGAAGAGAATGCTGCAATTGTTTCAAATATAAACCTTAAAAAGATAGAGAAATTTACAAATATCACAAGCGAAACCATTACATTTGCAGGTGGGGCTAGCAAGGGAAAACTGTGGTCTCAAATAGTAGCAGATGTTACAGGAAAAGTTGTAAAGATTCCAAAAGTAAAAGAGGCTACAGCTTTGGGTGCTGCTATGAGTGCAGGTGTAGGAGCAGGGTTATATGAGAGTATAAAAGAGGCAGCAAAAGAGTTGGTTGTATGGGAAAAGAGTTACGAACCAAATAGTGAAAATCATAAAATCTATCAAGAGATTGCTGAAAAATGGAAAAAAGTATATAAAGCTCAGTTGAAACTAGTAGATGAAGGATTGGTAAATTCTATGTGGATGGCACCAGGGCTTGGTTGATTACAGTAAAAATAAAAAGGGGTGGGTAATACTTGCCCCTTTTTGTGCTACTTTTCTACCAACTCTTCTAAAATCTTCTCTTTGTTGGTGCAGAAGTTTCCATTTTTTTCTATAAGGAAAAAGTCATTTACACGATGCTTTCGTGTTGTGATAACTGCACTTGCAATGTCTATACCAAGTTTGTCAAAATAGTGTGCTACATATGCCATCAATCCACGTTGATTTGATGTTTTAATCTGCATAGTTGCATAACTTTTAGAGTGTTCGCAATCTATTGATATCTCTTTTCTTTTGATTTTTGGTTTTATAAGTTTTATAGACTTTTCCATATCAAATGAATCTTGGATAATCTTTTCTACCATTGGAATCTCATCACTGCTTATTGTATCGTTAAATTCAAGTACAAAATATTTTACACCATCAAAGAGTTTGAAAATCTCCATAGCTACAAGCTCCAGATGGCTTAGTTTTCCAAGCAGGAACCCTAAGTTTATTGGTACTTTTCTGTATATTTCTATTTTAAGAGTATCTGTCCCGTCTATTTTCATAGAGTAGTTGGAAATATTTTTTACCTTGACTCCTATATCTAACACCTCTTTTGGTGTATGTTTTATAAAAAATAGGTTTGATTCAATAGAGAGTATTTTCTTTTGCAGTGACTTTGGTATCTCTTTGAATTCAGGCAACTTTTTTAAAGCCTGTTCGCGACGCAATCTTTTTGCAGTTTCATCTATGATTGCAGGTTTTTCTAGAATCTGCAAAGCTGAAAAGTACAATGTTTTTAGCATTCTGTCAGTAAAGGAGTTATATACACCATCTTCAACAGATTTTACATCACAATAAGTAAGAATAAATAGCATATTTAGCAGTTTTTGACTATTTAAAGGTGCTACAAATTTGGAAACTGTAGATTCGTCATAAATATCTTCATTATGAATAGTTTTTGTCATTCTTGTGTGGTGACGAATAAGTAAAATTCCTTCTTTAATAAGCTGTTCATTGAATCCAAGTTTTTTAGCATAAATTTTAAATAGATCCGCTCCAACTTCATGATGATCTCGAATTCTTCCTTTTCCGGCATCATGCAAAAGAGCAACCAGTTTTAGCATAGCTTTTGAGTCTTTATCCAGTTTATCAAAAAGCGGTTTTAATAGATCATGATCTATTCTGTCCATTACAGAGAGTGTCCAGATAGAGTGAATGTCAACAGGGTAATGGTGATAACCGTCAAATTGTGGTAGATACATAATTCTTTTTAGAGGTGGGATAACTTCAGAAAGTTTTCCACTCTTAAAAAGTATGTCAATTATTGATGAACTATACTTGGTATAGAATATCTGTCTGATTGCACCGATTAACTGTTTTCCTTTTGTTTTTGGTATCTCTGTTTTATCAATAAGGTGGCAAAATGAAGCATCTGCTTTAACTTGGTGATTGTTAGATATTTTAATCATCAGCTTTAGGTAGTAAAGAAAAGTTTTTGGTTTTTGTTCTCTTTTTGCATATAGAGTATTTTCACAAAGAAAGATTTTTGGTTCTAGTAAAGAGTTTCGTAAAAGAGGTAAATTGTCTGAATTAAAAAGGTATGGTTTAGCTAAAACACCTATCCAGTAAGCTGTTTTTTTTCTAATAGTATCTAAAGCTTGAAAAGTACGACTCACCAGCTCTCTTTGAGCTTTTGCTGGATTTCCTTTTTCAAATCCAAGAAGATTGGCAACATTTGGTACCAGTTCTAGCCGAAGAGTATCCTCTTTTTTTCCTGCACTTAAATGCAAAGCAGCCCTGACTCTAAAGATAAACTCAAGTGCAGATCGATATTCTGTATAATCACTCTCTTCAATAATAGATCCGACAAGTTCTTTAAGGTTAAATATATTATGACGTACCGAAGCTATCCAGAATGCAAGGTTTGCATCTCTTACACCACCAATAGACTCTTTGATATTTGGTTCCATTGAGATTGGATTTTTTTTATGCCTTGTAGCAGCTTCTTGGATTTTTGCAAGAACATACTCTTTTGTATTGTCTCTTCTTATGACACCTAGTTGGCGTTGAGTCTCCATCCAGATGAAGTTTGAACCAATTATAAAGCGTGATTCAAGCAGGGCAGTTTTAATGGTAATGTCTGTTCTTGATACTTCAGGAAGTTCAGATATTTCATGTACACGATGTCCAAGTTGAAATCCGGCATCCCAAGCGATATATAGAATTTTTTCAATTATCTCTTTTATGTTGTATCCTGGAATATCTTTATAAACGATCATAAGATCTATATCGCTATGAACACAGAGTTGTTCTCGTCCATAGCTTCCAAGAGCTACTAGTGCAATAGGTACAGAGTTTCGCATAGGTTGAAAAGAATGGAACATTTTTCGAAGTACTACTTTGTAGATAATAGATAGAAATTGATCAACTTTTCTTGTATGATGTACAAGAAATGCTTTTCCCTGTGTCTCCTTAAATATCTCTTCTAAATTATCAAGATAGTTTCTTATTTCTTGTTTTAAAAGTTTAGAAATTTTAAAGTCAGGAGCTTGCTTGTCTAGAAGAGACTCAATTTCAATATTTAGATCCATTTTATCATCTAACCTTTTTCTTTTTAGATATAATACCGAAAATTTAATGATTAGGTTATTGCAAAATGAACGTAGTTGATAAAGTTCGCAGTTGTGAGCGCATCTATTTAGAAGATGCATTAAAGCTTTATGAATTGGACCTTTTTACGCTTGGTGAATTGGCTGATGAAAAACGTAAAGCATTACATGGTAAGAAAACATATTTCAATATCAATCGTCACATAAACCCTACCAATGTATGCAAAGATATCTGTAAATTTTGCGCATACAGTGCAAGTAGAAAAAATCCTAATCCATATACAATGTCTGTTGAAGAGATTGTTGACATAGCTAAACAATCGTGGGAAAATGGTGCCAAAGAGGTTCATATTGTTTCTGCTCACAATCCTGAAGCTGGGCTTGATTGGTATCTTGGAATGTTTAAAGCTATTAAAGAGGAGTTACCGGATATCCATATAAAAGCGTTGACTGCCGCTGAGGTTAACTTTTTAGCTGAGGAGTATGGATTATCAATCGATGAAATACTTGATCGTATGGTTGAAAATGGTGTTGACTCTATGCCTGGTGGTGGAGCAGAAATTTTTGATGAGAAAGTTCGCGACTATATTTGCAAAGGTAAAGTAAGCTCTAAAGGGTGGCTTGATATTCACAAAAAATGGCACAAAAGAGGTAAAAAGAGTAATGCTACTATGCTTTTTGGTCATGTAGAAAGAAGAGAACATCGAATTGATCATATGTTGCGTCTTAGAGACCTTCAAGATGAGACAGGGGGCTTTAACTGCTTTATTCCTCTAGTTTACCAAAAAGAGAATAACTTTTTAAAAGTAGAAGAGTTTCCAACAGGGCAGGAAATTCTTAAAACAATGGCAATAAGCAGGATTGTTCTTGACAATATTCCAAATCTTAAAGCATATTGGGTTACTTCAACAATCAACTTGGCTCTTATTGCACAAGAGTATGGAGCTAATGATCTTGACGGTACTATTGAACGTGAATCTATTCAAGCAGCAGCAGGAGCTAAAAGTGCATATGGAATGCCTTTAGATGATTTTGTTCATTTAATCAAAGATAGCGGTTTTATTCCTGTTGAACGTGATAGTCTCTATAATGAACTCAAGGTTTGGTAATGCAGCGTTTACATTATGACTATAAAACATTCTCTTCTGACCTTTTAAAATTAGCACAAAAGATAGATAAAAAATTTGATGCCATTATTGCCATTGCACGAGGTGGTATGACAATGGCACATATGTTAGGAGAGTATTGGGATATTCGTAAAGTGTTTGTCATAAATGCTATTGGGTATGACGATACCAAAAAGCTTGGAAAACCTCATATTTTTAATATTCCTGATTTATCAGATTGCCAAAATATTTTAATTGTTGATGATATTGCAGACAGTGGTGACACACTTTCAGCAGTTATGGAAAAATTAGAAACTAAATATCCAGAATTAACTTTTAAAACGGCTACACTATTTTTTAAACCTGATGCAAAGTTTCAACCAGACTATAAACTCAATAGAGCTGATAAATGGATCGATTTTTTCTGGAATGAAGATTTGAAACGTTATAATTCTTCTAATACAAGGTAAAAGGTTCCTTATGGTTTTAATGATCGATAATTACGATAGCTTTACCTACAATATTGTTCAGTATTGTTTGGAGCTTGGTGCTGATTTGAAAGTTATAAGAAACGATGAGATGAGTATTGATGAGATTAGGGCATTAAACCCTGAGAAAATTATTATATCACCAGGTCCAGCTACTCCAAATGAAGCAGGTGTCAGCCTTGAAGTGGTAAAAACCTTTCATAAAGATACTCCAATATTTGGTATTTGTCTTGGTCATCAAACTATTGCTCAGGCATTTGGAGGCAAAGTCGTCAGAGCAAAGAATTTAATGCATGGAAAAACATCTCAAATGAAAGTTCATATAGAGTCTCCTATATTTAAGTCTATGCCTGATACTTTTACTGCTACTCGTTATCACTCACTAGTTGTTGAAAAAGATACATTACCTGAAAATATAATTGCAACAGCTTTTAGTAATGATGACCATGAGATTATGGCATTACAGATAGATAAATATCCAGTTTTTGGAGTACAGTTTCACCCAGAGTCGATTATGAGTGAGCATGGACATTTAATGCTGGATAACTTTTTGAAACTTTAATGAGTAAATTTAGATTTTTTGTCTCTATACTACTATTTGCCCATATAATTATTCTTGTATGGGTTGCATGGGGACTTCCTATAGGTCCCAGCGAAGCAAAACTCTACTTTTCAGATCAAAATATTGTTTCTCTTCTAATGCATGAAGGAAAAGAGCTATTTCCTGATTTAGACTTTTTAAATATTCGATTTCCTTTTTTAATTATTCATATTATTAACTTAATTCTATTTTATTACCTTTCAAAAATTTTTTTAAAAGATGAAATAGCACTTTTTACTTCGTTTATGATTTTTCTTCTATTGCCAGGTATTGTAAGTTCAGCTGTATTAGCAACTAGTACAGGGATAACATTAGCAGTTTATCAGGGGTTTTTAATTCTTTTTCTTAAAAGAAGAAAAGTAGAAGCCTATATTTTAATCTCATTGTTGCTATTTATTGATAGAAGCAGTGTTATTTTATATTTTGCACTTTTTACATATGCTCTTTGGCGGCGAGAAGTTGGTGCAATTGCATTTTCATCAATACTTCTAGGAGCATCAGTAAGCATTTATGGTATTGAAATGCATGGAAAACCTGTTAATTATTTTGCTGATACAATAGGCTTGTATGCTGCTATATTTTCTCCTTTGATATTTTTATACTTTTTTTATTCAATCTATCGCATATTATTAAAAGGGGATAAAAATATAATATGGCATATTAGTTTTACAGTTTTGGTATTATCTCTAATAATTTCTCTTCGTCAACGTATACCTATTCAAGACTTTGCACCTTTTGTAATTGTTGCAATACCGTTGATGGTAAAACTCTTTTTTAACTCATTTAGAGTGCGTCTTCCTCAATTTAGAAAAAAATATTTTGCTATGGCTATAGTAGTCTTTTCTGTATTGATTATTAATACATTAGCCCTACTATTTCACAAGCCATTTTTTTTAATTTTAAAAGAGCCAGGGAGGCATTTTGCAGCACCATTTTATTATCCATACTGGTGTGCTTTAGCATTAAAAGAAGAGGGAATATATTCAATACAAGTAAAGAAAAAAGAGTTTCAATTACAACTTAGATACTATGGAATATCATCTAATAGTCAATATGAACTTAATTCTATATCTTGTCAAGATTGTAAAAAAGTTTCGATTCGATACAAAAATAGAAATTTAAAAAGCTGTTATGTTTCAAAAATAAACAATTGATGGATTTTATATTTAATATTCTTTAAATAAAGCATTTGATTTAAAAAATAGTGCTAAACTCATAAAATAAAAATCATAAGGAGTTGTGATGGCTCAAAAAGCGATACGAGAGTATGACGGCAAAGCCATTTTTGCTAAACATTGGAATGAATATTTCGATGGTTTTAACTACGATTTCAAATCAGTACTTGTAACTAGTGCAGATGAATTGCGAGAAAAAGCAAAAGAAGAGGGTTATGAGTGGTTGAACCAAGAAGCATTGGTTGTTAAGCCAGATATGCTTTTTGGTAAACGTGGTAAAAACGGTTTGGTTCTTTTCAAAGTAGAAAAGCCAGGTGATGTTAAACTTGAAGATGCTGCTAAGTGGATCGAAGAGAAGCAAAGTGGAGAAGTAGAGCTTCTTTCTGGACAAAAAGGTATGCTGACTCACTTTATTGTTGAGCCTTTCACTCCGCATACTCAAGACCAAGAGTACTACATCTCTGCTACTGTTGTTGATAATGATGATGTTCTTTATATGTCAGCAGAAGGTGGTATGGAAGTTGAAGAGGGATGGGATGAGAAAGTTAATGAAGTTCGTATTCCTATCAACATGACTGATGAAGAGATGGAAAAAGCTGTTCGTGCGAACGTTCCAGAAGGAATCCCTGCAGAAAACAAAGAACGCTTTGCAAAATTTGCAATTCAATTCTTCAAGTTCTATCGTGATTTGAACTTTGCATATCTTGAAATCAACCCAATCGTAATGATTGAAAACAATGCACATATCCTTGACTTGGTTGCTCGCCTTGACGATACAGCTGGCTTCTTAATGAGAGACAAGTGGGGAGATATTGAGTTCCCAACTCCATTTGGTATGGAAGATCAGTCTCCTGAAGAGAAAGCAATTGCAGAAGCAGATGCAAAATCTGGTGCTTCACTTAAATTGACTATTCTTAATCCTAAAGGTCGCATCTGGACAATGGTTGCAGGTGGTGGTGCATCTGTTGTTTATGCAGATACTATTGCAGACTTAGCTGGTGTTGAAGACCTTGCAAACTATGGTGAATACTCTGGTGGTCCAACAGAGAGTGAAACACAGTTCTATGCTGAGACTATTTTTGACTTAATGACTCGCTATGAAGATGAGCGTGGTAAGATCCTTATTATCGGTGGTGCTATTGCTAACTTTACCGATGTTGCTAAAACATTTACAGGTATCATTAAAGCGCTTGATAAGTATGCAGACAAACTAAAAGCACACAATACTAAGATCTATGTCCGACGTGGTGGACCAAACTATGAAAAAGGTCTTAAAGACATTAAAGACGCAGCAGAGAGACTGGGACTTTATATGGAAGTCTACGGACCTGAAACACACGTAACAGATATTGTACGTATGGCACTTGATAAGTAAGGGAGAGAGAAGATGAGCAACAGACTTTTTACAAAAGATACACAAGCAATTTTCTGGAACAACAATAAAAAAGCTATTCAGCGTATGCTGGATTATGACTATGTAATTGGACGTGAGAAACCATCAGTTGCAGCAATCGTAGCTCCAACAAGCTCAAACAAGTTTGAGAAGTTTTTCTATGGTCCAGATGAAATTATGGTACCTTTATATCGCTCAACTGCTGATGCAGTTGCTGAGCATAAAAATGCAGATGTTCTTTTGAACTTTGCATCTTTCCGTACAGCTTATGATGTAACAATGGAAGCTCTTAATATGGGTGATCAGTTCCGTGTTATCATGGTTACTGCTGAGGGTATTCCTGAAAGACTTGCTCGTAAAATGAATCAAGTAGCAAGAGATAACGGAACATTGATCATCGGACCTGCAACTGTTGGTGCAATTACTCCAGGTGCATTTAAAATTGCAAACGTTGGTGGTACAATCGAAAATATCATTAAGTCAAAACTACACAGAGCAGGTAGTGCAGGACTTGTAACTCGTTCAGGTGGTCTATTTAACGAACTTTGTAACATTATTTCTATCAATGCTGATGGTATTGCAGAGGGTGTTGCAATCGGTGGTGACCGCTTCGTTGGTTCTGTTTTCATCGATAACCTTCTTCGAATGCAAGATAACCCAGATGTAAAATATATGATCCTTCTTGGTGAAGTTGGTGGTACTGAAGAGTACAAAGTTATTGAAGCAGTTAAATCTGGCAAAATTACAAAACCAGTTATCGCTTGGTGTATCGGAACAATTGCTAAGCATTTCAGCAGCGGCGTTCAGTTTGGTCACGCAGGAGCAAGTGCTAATGCAGAGCGTGAAACAGCAGAAGCAAAAAATAAAGCAATGCGTGAAGCAGGTATCCATGTTCCTGAAAGCTTCAATGATCTTCCAAAAGTTATTAATGAAGTCTATACTGATCTTAAAAATAAAGGCATTATTACTGAAATTGAAGAGCCTGAAGTACGTTCTATTCCAAAAAATAGAAGATCTAAAAACTTTATCTGTACAATCAGTGATGACCGCGGTGAAGAGGCAACTTACGCTGGTTATCCAATCAGTTCTGTCGCAACACCAGATACAGGTAAGACAATTGGTGATGTAATCAGCCTTCTATGGTTCAAAAAAGTTTATCCAAAATGGGCAACTGACTTTATCGAAACTGTTATCAAAACTGTTGCAGACCATGGTCCAGCTGTTTCAGGTGCGCACAACGCTAAAGTTACTGCACGTGCAGGTAAGTCTGTTGTTGAATCACTTGTTACAGGACTTCTTACTATCGGACCTCGCTTCGGTGGTGCGATTGATGGTGCTGCGAAGTACTTCAAATATGCAAACGATAACAACATGACGCCACAAGAGTTCTTGGCGTATATGAAAAAACAAGGTATTCCAATTCCTGGTATTGGACACCGCATTAAATCTCTTCGCAACCCAGATAAGCGTGTTGAAGGGTTGAAAAACTATGCTAAAGAGCATTTCCCAAGCACTCCATTGCTTGAGTATGCGCTTGAAGTAGAGCAACTTACAACATCTAAAAAAGATAACCTGATCTTAAATGTTGACGGAACTATAGGTATTTTGATGGTTGATATGTGGCGTGCACTTGGATATACTGAAGCAGAGATTGATGAGTTCATTGAAAGTGGTACACTTAACTCATTCTTCATTCTTGGACGTACAATCGGATTCATCGGACACGTTCTTGATGAGAAACGATTGGCAATGCCAATGTATCGCCATCCATTCGATGATATTCTTTATGATGTAAAAAAAGCAGAAGAGATTAAGTAACAATCTTCTGTTTTACCTTGTGGTATAATTGGCTTTAGCCAGTTATACACAAGGTTAATAATGTCAAAAAGAGCCTTCACTTTATTAGAACTTATTATAGTTATAATAATTATCTCAATTCTCTCTTCTATAATAATCCAACGAACTGACAAAAATGACTTATACAAAGCTGCAAACCAGCTCCTTTTTCATATAAGATATACACAACACCTAGCTTTTATAGATAATGTATTTTCTCCAAATGATGAAAATTGGTTTAAAAAAAGATGGCAAATACAATTTCACTCTATAGTAGGAACATATGATATTACTTGGTCATATTCTATTTATAAAGATATTACTTTAAGTGGAAATGACAATAGTAAAAGAGAATTGGCAAAAGACCCTATGAATAGGAATAAATTACTTTCAGGCGGTTTTAATAGTTTAGCAGTAGATGATGAGGATTTTACAAAGAGCATGATGCTTGGCAATAGTTATGGCATTAAAGATATTCTCTTTGAAGGTGAGTGTGGTAGATATGGTTCTAAAAGAATAGCATTCAATTATGATGGTGCTCCTTATTATGGTAATTTAGTTAGCGCAGAAGATCAATATGATAAAAGATTAACTGAGCAGTGCAAAATTCATATATGTTTAGATGATTGTGAAACAACGGATGAAAAAGTAATAATAGCAATAGAGCCTGAAACAGGTTTTGCGCATATTTTAAAATAATTTGCAAATTTTTTGCAAAAAATTTCAAAAAACCCTTGACACTGAATTGAGAACCTGCTATAATTCCCGTCCACAAACGATGGAGCCCTTGAGTTAAGGGATTACCAATAAGTCGTAAGTGAGTCTTAAGAGATTAAGACAGACGAGATCTTTGACAACCAAGTAAGAGATAAGTAAAAACCTTTGAGCGATTAATTTTTGTGACTTTTTGAAAAAAAGTCAAGTTAGTCGACAAGGACGAACAATTCATTTATGGAGAGTTTGATCCTGGCTCAGAGTGAACGCTGGCGGCGTGCCTAACACATGCA
>NZ_FOXB01000050.1 GCF_900115615.1 Hydrogenimonas thermophila
TTTGAATTTTCATTTAAGTATTTAGCTGTTTTTTGTATGGAGTTATCTTTTTCATAATTTCTTATATCTTCTATCCAAAACTTCTTTATTTTTGTATTTTTTTCAAATTTAAAAGCTGTAACAGTAACTGCTTTTTCTACAATTTTCCTATTATTAAAAGCATCAATTGCATGAAATGCTGCATAGTTGATTTTACCAAATACCTCTTGTATTGATTTATTAACATCGCAACTATATTCTGGGTGTATGCTAAAGAGTAAAAAATCTATGTTTTCAAAATCTTTTTTTAAACTTTCTTTTAACTCTTTTAATGACAAGTATAGAGATGAATTTGAACTTGAATAGACTTTTGTATGCAATATTTAGCCTTCTCTATATATATTATCCCAAATTCTATCCCCTATAAAGTTAAAAAAATATTAAAATTAATAAAAAAATGATTTTACTTTGTTATGGCAAGTTGGATTTTATAAGGTATATGATTTCACTACAATTTTTCTTATTTTAAATACATTTTTATAATGTTGTATTTTAGTATTTAGATAAATATGTATTTCAATCTGATGAATAGATTGAAATACACAGAAGGTTTAATCAAGTGATAATATTATATTTTTGATTGTTGATAGATGTCATATAAAACAGGAATAATAAGTAAACTAAGAATCGCAGAAGTTACAATTCCTCCAATCATTGGAGCGGCGATTCTTTGCATAACTTCACTACCTACGCCATGACTGTACATAATTGGTAGCAAGCCTGCCAATATTGCAAAGAGAGTCATTAGTTTTGGGCGTACTCTCTGTACAGCACCTTCAAAGATTGCCATTTTAAGTAGCTCTTTATTTAGCATTCCATAACGCTCTTTTGTCTCTTTAACACTATCTTGCAGATAGACAATCATTACAATGGCTGTTTCAGCTGCAATTCCAAGCAGTGCTAAAAAACCGACTATTACAGCAACACTCATATTGAAATTCAGCCAGTCAATATAGACTAATCCGCCTAGAAGTGCAAAAGGAAGGGTAAAAAAGACAATTAGTGTCGGTACAAACTTTTTAAGTGCAAAGTAGATTAGTATCAATATTACCAGCATAACTGTTGGAGTTATCCATACAATCTTTTGCATTGCACTCTCTAAAAACTCTGATTGTCCTGCCCACTCTATATAGTAACCAGCCGGTAATTCTAAATCTTTCAATACCTTTTTTGCTTTTTCTTTGTATTCAGCAGAGGTTATACTACTACGTGGGGTAATATATATAAAAGTAACTGGTTTGCCCATTTCTGTTTTGATTACAGAACTGCTCTCTTTGTAGTGGACATCTGCCAGTGTAGAGAGCGGCACAAATCCAAGTTTTGTTTTTACCTGAATATTGCGTATAGCTTCAATAGTGCTACGATCCTCTTCTTCAAAGCGTACGGCAACAGGATAGCGTTCTAAGCCTTTGAACATTGTAGTTACAGGCATGCCGCCAATACCTGATGAAGTAAGCAAAAGGATCTCATCTTTTGTAATACCATATCGTGCAAGGGCTGTTTCATTGATTTCAATATCGATGTAGTAGCCTGCATCTGATTGATCCGCAAAAACAGACATTGTCTCATCTAAGTTTCTTAATTTTTCCTCAATACGAGATCCAATGGTTTGCAATGTTGTTAAATCATCACCATAGAGTTTAATGCCAAGAGGGGTACGAATACCACTTAATAGCATATCTATGCGTCCTCTTATTGGGTATGTCCAGGAGTTGACTAAACCTGGTATTTGCAAGGCATCTTCAAGCTCTTGTTGAAGTTTTTCATATGTCATACCTTTGCGCCACTCACTTTGTGGTTTAAAGGTGATGATGGTTTCTAACATTCCCAATGGTGCAGGGTCGGTTGCTGTATCGGCACGTCCACCTTTGCCAAAAACTGTCTCTACTTCAGGAAAGCTTTTAATTATTTTATCTGTCTTTTGGGTCAATGCTTTGCTAAGGTCAACACTTATGCCATAAGGGGTAACCGGCATATACATTAGTGTTTGTTCATTGAGCATTGGCATAAATTCCCATTTTAGCTTTTCATAAAGAGGCACCATCCATACAAGTAGTGCAATAGCACCTGCTATTACTAGATATTTGAGTTTGAGTGCTATAGTAAGCAGTGGATGATAGAGCCATATAAAAAAGCGTACAAGTGGATTTTTATTTTCACTTGGAATGTGACCATGTAAAAACCAAACCATTAAAACAGGTACAAGTGTGATGGCTAGTATTGCACCTGCAGTCATTGCAAATGTTTTGGTAAAGGCTAGTGGAGTAAAGAGCAATCCTTCCTGACCTGAAAGTGCAAAAATAGGCAAAAATGAGACTACTACAAGCACTAAAGCAAAAAAGATAGGACGACCAACTTTTTTACAAGCTTCTATGATGACCGTAACTCTCTCCTCATTGGTAATTGAGCCTTTTTTTTCAACGATTTTATGGAGCTCTTTATGGGCATTTTCAATCATTACAATAGAAGCATCAACCATTGCACCAATAGCAATGGCAATACCACCAAGGCTCATAATGTTACTGCCAATACCAAACATTTTCATTAGTAAAAAGGTCATACCAATTGTCAGTGGTAAGATGATAAGAACAATTAGTGAACTGCGCAAATGCATCAAAAAGAGTGCAATTACTATTACTACAATAATACTCTCTTCTAAAAGTGTTTTTTTGAGCGTATCTACTGCCTTTTCAATTAGTCCACTGCGATCATAGGTTTCAATGATCTCAACACCTTCAACCTTAATTTCATTTAACCTCTTTTTAACATCTTGGATGACGCGGTAAGCATCTTCACCGTAGCGAATCATTACAATGCCACCGACCACTTCACCCTCTCCGTTAAGATCGGCAATACCACGACGTGGTGCTGGTACTACTTCTACTCTTGCAATATCTCCAATGGTTACAGGTACTCCATTACGCGTTATGACATTAAGATTACGAATATCATCAAGATTTTTAAGATAGCCACTAGCCTGAACCATCCACTCATAACCATTTTGTATAACGATGCGCCCGCCTGTATCATTGTTATTGGCTTTTAGGGTACGTACAATGTCGTTTATAGAGAGGTTATAACGTACTAAAGCATCATTGCTTACAGTTACTTGCCACGTTGGTACAAAACCACCAATACTGGCAACATCACTTACACCATCAACACCCATAAGGGCATATTTAAATGTATAGTCTTGCAGGGTACGCAGTTCGGCTAAATTTTTGGTTTTAGAGACTAGTGCATACTCATAGACCCAACCAACACCAGATGCATCAGGTCCAAGTGATACTTCTACACCTGATGGCAATGTGCTTTGAATTGCCGCTAACTGTTCAAGAACACGGCTTCTCCCCCAGTAGAGATCGGTACCATCTTTAAATATGATGTAAATAAGCGCATTTTCATAGGTTGAAAAACCGCGTACCGTTTCTATGTTGGCGATGCTAAGAAACTTTGTAATTAATGGATATGTAGCTTGATCTTCAATTATATTTGGACTTTGACCACGCCACTTTACTTGTACGATCACTTGTGGTGGTGAGAGGTCGGGCAGGGCATCAAGTGGTGTATTTTGCACAGCCCAGATTGATCCAATGACAATAAAAAGCGTAGCCATTAAAACAAGAAAACGGTTTTTAATGCTGAAATCAATAATTTTTTCAATCATTTGTACAACCTAAAACAGACCATTAATTTGTGCATCACTATCAATTAAAAATAGGACATTATTAACAACTTCATCGCCTTCTTTCAGCCCTGAAATAATCGCATAGCGTTTATTGTCAATAGGTTTAATGACAACATCTATAGGCTCATACTCCCCTTCAAATTCACCAGCTTTAAAGACATACCAGCGGTTCATCTTACGTATTACAGCAGTTCTTGGCAGAGTGAGCATAGTTTTAGGTTCACTTTTAGCATATAGAGTGGCAAACATACCGGGAAATAGCTTTTTATCTATATTTTTTACATTTAAACGAAGTGTTGCAAGAGCATTTTTAGGATCTATTGTGGGGTATAGAAACGGATGATTTGCTTCAAAAATTCCACTTACTGCTTTGGTTGTAAAATAAAATCTTCTAGCTCTCAAAATAAGTGGAATATCAGGCTCGCTAATTTTGGCTTCAATCCATAGATTTTCTAAATTTACAATTTGAAATATAGGTGATTTCGCATTGAATGAGCTACCTTCTACTACCTCTTTTTTAAATATATAACCACTTTTAGGAGCAAAAATTGTAGTATATGGATCAATTTTTCTATTTTTAGCATATTGGTTAATCTCATTATCGCTTATTCCAAGTAGTTGCAGTTTACGCTTAGCACTTTCAACCATTCCTCGATCGTTATGTTTTTTTGAAAATTCAAGAGCGTTAATGTACTCCTCTTTGGCTTTAAATATTTCTGGTGAGTAAACCTTTGCCAAAGGCTCACCTTTTTTGACATAACTGTATGTTCTATTTATATATAGCTTTACGATATATCCACTAAATCTTGGAACAATATTAACAATATTTTTTTCATCTGCTTTTAATAAACCATAAAACTTTTTTTTAAAACCTGTTGTCTCTTTTTTTACTTTTACTGTTTGAATATTAAACAACTGTTCTACACTTGGAGGCTCTGCCAAAAGTAGCAAAGGAAATAAAATTATCCATAATTTTTTCATTTTAACTCTCCTAAAAGGGCATCTATTTTTGCTTTTGTTTTATGAAAGTTGGCTCTTGCAGATATTACTTGGGCTTCTAACGTCAGTTTTTGTTCAATAAGATCCATAAATTTGTAAAGGTCTCCTCCTGCTGCTATGTCAGCTCGTATCAGATCAAACATATGCTCAATTAGTGGAAGGCTGTCATCCTTTACTATATGTAAAACTTCCAACTCTTTTTGTGCAATAGCATATAACTTTTCTAAATTTGCCTCTAAACTATGTTTTGTATCTGTTACCATAAACTCTTTAGATAGTAGTTTTGCACGCTGTTCTTCAACTTTGCTTTTTTCAGTACCGTAAATTGGCAAAGTAAAACTTAAACCTACAGAGACAAAATCTTCAAACTCTTGACGGTGGTTGTAGCCTATACGAAGAGTTGGATCACTTATTCTGTTTAGCTGTGATAGTTCAAGTCTATTTTTTTCAATTTCACTATTAGCTTGTTTAACTTTTAAAATTGGAGTCTCTTTTAGCTCTTTTTTCAATATAGTTAATGGCAAAAGAGTCTCTTTTGGTAGCTCTATTTTTATGTTTTGAATATTTTGAAAACTCAGGTAGCTAAGAAGGGCAACTATCTCTTCTCTTTTTGCTTTAAGATTACTCAAATCTGTTTTTAGTCGCGACCTAACAAGCTCTGCTGACATAATTCCCATATGGAAGTTTTCTGATCTGCTTGACGCGGTATAGCCTTGAAAAATTTTAATATTTTGTTCTGTTATCTCTATATTTCTTTGAGTTAATTTGATTAACTCTTCAATTTCCCAGAGTTGGTAAGCAGTTATTTTTATTTTAGATACAAGCTCAGCCTTTGCCTCTTTAAGTGTCATTAATAGAAGCTTTTTTTTAGCCTTTTCTATCTTTACTTTTGCATCAATTTTACCAAACCAAGGGATTTTTTGAGATAGAGTAATTGCTTGTGTCTGCATTGGCTCAAGTGATCTGTCTGTTATGTCATCAAGGCGAATGTCATTTACTGATATGCTTATGATTGGGTTATCAAAGTTTTTTGAGTAAGAAAGTGCATAATCTGCAGCGGCTATCCTAGCTTTGATAGTCTCAAGGCTAGGATGTTTTGCAAGAGCCACTTCAATTAGTTTGTTTAGCTCTGTTGCTTGTAAATTTAAGATACATATAAAAATTAATAGCCAGTATCTCATAATAATCCTATAGATTTATTGAGCTTTTTAGTCTATACTTTTTGCCCTCTTTGGTTGTTATAAATATATGTACTTGCCATGTCCCTCCCATTGATGCGTTGAAGGCTGCTTCATAAACACCGTTTCCTAGAGGTTTTGCTACTGTTTTGTACTCCATATATGGCATACCAGGCATTGCCGGCATAAAGAATTTAACTGCAACATTTGCATCTTTAATAGGAGTTGATCTTTTAAAAAGATGAAGTTCAAGCTTATTCATCCCTGTAGTTAACGGCTTGTCCGATACCATTTCAACTTTAATTGCGGTATTTGACCATCTTTTCAAAAGCGGCAGCTTGAAGTGATGTAAATGCAAGCATAACAGTTGTCAAAAGTGTTAAAAGTCTCATATTTGCTCCTTTTAGTCATAGAGTGTTTTGGTACGAGATTATAAAACTGCATTGTGTAAAAAGTGTGCAAACTCTTTATGATACAATCTTGAATAAATTGACACTAGCTGAGGATTTAATGAGAGGAATGAGCTATGGATATATTATTGCTTGAAGATGACACAATGTTAGCAGAACTTATTAAAGAGCATCTGGAAGAGCAGGGGAATGCTGTAGACCATTTTATAGATGGAGAAGAAGCAGAAGATGCCATTTTAAGTAAGAAGTATGATCTTTTACTTTTAGATGTAAATGTTCCTAGTATCAATGGATTTGAACTGCTTAAGTCAATGCGTGAACGAAAAGATATGACACCGGCTATAATGATAACCTCAAGAAATAGTAGTATAGATGTAAAAGAGGGTTTTGAGTATGGGTGTGATGACTATATTAAGAAACCATTTGAGTTTGAGGAGTTGGATGCACGCATAGAGCATATTGTACGAATGTTTAGAATAGGAGAAAATGAAGTAATAAAAATCAGTGATAATATACTCTTTTATCCTGCTCTTCATAAATTAGAGGTTTTATCTGAACCTATTGCTTTAACTCCTAAAGCATCAGAAATTCTTCATTATCTTTATAAGAATAGAGATCGAATTGTTTCACGCGAAGAGTTGACTCAGAATTTATGGGTATATGATGAGATACCCACAGATGCTACTATTAGAAGTTATATAAAGACATTGCGTAAATATATCTCAAATATCATAACTGAAAGAGGGGTAGGGTATGGGTTTAAGTCCATCTGAAAAGAGTTCACTCTTTCGGTTTATGGCAATTTATTTGGGAACAGGTTTTATTGTAGTTGTAGCATTTTCAACTCTTTTTTATAGAATAGAATCTGAATCGATTAAAGATAATAGTTTTGCAAAAATACGTATGTTTGCTATGAATATATCGGCATCTGCAATTGATGCACAGATGCATGGTGCTAAATTTGAAATACCAAAAAGAAAAGATTATGAGTATCTTTTACTTAAACAAAATGGAGAGGTAGTCGGCGGCAATATTAGTGACAATGTAGATATAAGTAAAGATGAATATGTAAAAAATGGTTGTGCTTATTATATAGACAGAAGTGTACGTGGGCATTTGGGAATTGACTATATTGTAGTTCGTGATTGTACCCTTCAACAAAAAATTGTACAGAGTGGAAAAAATGTAGCTATTATTGCTGTAATTGCATATGGGTTTTTAATACTTGTTGGTTGGTATCTAGGACGACTTTTCCTTAAGCCTATGCGTGAAAAGATTGATTTAATGGATAGATTCATAAAAGATAGCACGCATGAGCTTAATACCCCGGTAACAACAATGTTGCTTGCACTGCATAAGATAGATAAGAAAGGTTGTAAGCCTGTCTATTTAAGATCATTGCAAATGAGTGTTCGTCTTATTGGAAGGATTTATGAAGATTTGAGTTTTTTAATGCTTAAATCACAAGTAAGAGACAATACTCAAATTAAATCTGTTGATCTGTCTAAAAAGATAAAAGAGAGTATAGATTTTTTTTCTATTTTGTCAGAAAATAAAAAGTTAGAGATTATTTACAATTTAGAGACTTGTATAATTCAGGCTGATCCTCACCATATTGAACTTTTAATCAAAAATATTATTGATAATGCTATAAAATATACAAATCCAGGAGGAAAAATAGAGATATCTCTTAAAAATTGTGAATTGAAAGTTTCTGATACAGGTATTGGTATATCAGAAGAGAAGCTTTCTGTGATTTTTAATAGATTTCATAGAGAAAACAGTGTGTCAGGTGGTTTTGGAATTGGTCTTGATATTGTAAAAACTATTTGCCAAATTTATGGATTTACTGTTAATGTAGAGTCAAATCTTGGAAAAGGGAGTAGTTTTATAGTAAAGTTTGCCAATTTCTAATCAAAGAAGTTGAAGTTTTAGCCAATAAAAGCTATAGTAATGTCTATAAAATTATTGAAAGTAAGGATCTGTTTTTAGAATAGTTCAGAAATATTAAATATTGAACTACGAACTTTAAAATAAATGTGGGAGAGTAGGAATGAGAAAGATTGTTGTTTCGCTGGTATTGCTTTTAAGTTTATCTTTTACTTTACAAGCGGCTAATTTTAGTAAAGTTGCAGAGGGAACTCCTCACTTGATTCAAGAGGGTTCTCAAAAAATGTGGTGTCCTGTTTGTGGAATGAATTTGAAAATGTTTTACAAAACATCTCATGCTGTCGTTTTAAAAGATGGTAAGAAGAAACAGTACTGCTCTATTCGATGTCTTGTTGCTGACTGGCCAATAATCAAAGATAAAATTAAAGAGATTTTAGTTGTTGATGCAAAAACTGGTGAACTGATTAATGCCAAGAGTGCTTACTATGTTGTAGGTTCCAAAGTTAAAGGAACTATGAGTATGGTAAGTAAAATTGCTTTTGCTAAAGAGAAAGATGCAAAAGCTTTTCAACAAAAGTTTGGTGGAAAGATATCTGATTTTAATAGAGTATTTAAAATAGCTAGTGAGTCATTAAATAAAGACTCTATGATGGTAGCTAAAAAGAAACAGATGAAAATGTACCCTATGGGTAAAAAGATTTATACAAAAATGTGTAAACCTATAGATGTTAAAGGATTTTCTCATATTAATGAGCTTAAAGCAGCTATTAGAGCTGAAAAACTTTGTAAGCCAATGAAAGAGAAACAGTTACAAGCTGTAGCACTATACCTTTGGAATGTGAAGAGAGTTAATACTAAAAGAGGTTGCAACTGTGGAATGATGAGACAAAACAGCAGTTGTAATTGTAATATGAATAAAATGAATATGAAAGGTTGTAGATCTTCAGCTAATATGGGACAAGTAGCATCAAAAATGGGTTTAACTAAAACAGACAAATGTCCTGTTTGTGGAATGTTTGTCTATAAATATCCTAAATGGGCTGCATTTATATATTATGAACAAGATGGAAAATCTAAATATTTGGCATTTGATGGCGTTAAAGATATGATGAAATTCTATTTTGAACCAGTAAAATGGGGAAAATATGAGAATATTAAAAATAGTATAAAAAAGATTTTAGTTAGAGATTATTATACATTAAAACCTGTTTTGGCAGAGTCTGCTTGGTATGTTGTTGGAAGTAATGTTTTTGGACCTATGGGGAATGAGTTAATTCCTTTTAAAACAGAGGAAGCAGCTAAAAACTTTATGGCAGATCATAAAGGAAAGAAAATTCTTCGTTTTAATGATATAACAAAAGAGATAGTTTATAAGTTGGATGAATAATTATATTATAAAATTTTACATATTTACTTTTTTTCTCCTTTTTGTCTTTTTTGGAGAGTTGATCTATTTTAGCTCTTCAAAAAGTATGACTTATAAAGAGTTAGAAATCAAAAATAGATTTGTTCATCAAGTAGGGCTTCCCGATTTAAGTTTGGCTACTGAAGCACGCTTTATACGTTTTAGATCATTGACTGATATTTACTCACCATTTAATGAAGGACCTGAAATTTTAGATTACTTTCCTGCTTCATTTACTTACTACCCTGCTTTAAAAGGTAAAAATAGTATTCCATCCAAGGTTATTATTAAATGAAACACTTTTTAGCTTTTGCTTTAAGCTCATTAACAAGGCGAAGCAGCAAAAATATATTTATTTTTATTATATTTACATTTTTAATATTTATTCTATCTTCCGTATTTATGATTACCAACGCTCTTAAAACTGAAATGTTTGCTACATTAAAATCTCTACCAGATATTACTGTTCAGCGTATTGTTGCTGGAAGACAAACAATGATAGATGTTAATAGGTGTGAGGAGATTAGTAAGCTGTTTGGTGTAAGTGATGTTAACCCAAGAGTTTGGGGGTACTACTATTTACCAACTTTGGGAGTGAATTTCAGTATTGTAGGAGTTGAAAGTTTTTCTAAACAGTATAATAAAGAGTTAGACGATATTGTTGATAAATTTTCTGACAAGCTTGTCGGTGGAGACAATATGATTGTAGGAGTTGGTGTTTTAAAAGAGCTTAAAAAGATCTTCTTTAATGACTACTTCTATTTTGTCAAGCCTGACGGATCACTTAAAAAAGTAAAGATTGCAGGAGTTTTTAAACCTTCAACATCATTGGAAAGTAATGATATTATTATAATGGATAGTGAATTAGTACGTGAAATATTTGAAATGGATGAGACAAAAGCTACAGATATTGTTGTTAATGTAGCAAATCACGATGAAGTACCTACAATTGCTAAAAAAATAAGAGAGATTTACCCAGATAGTCGTGTTATAACCAAAGATGATTTGAAGACTAGTTATACAAACGTTTTTAACTATAAAAGTGGCTTATTTTTAGCTCTTTTTATAGTCTCAATATTTACTTTTTTCATTATTATCTATGATAAAGCAAGCGGATTAAGCAGTGAAGAGAGACGTGAGATAGGGATTCTTAAAGCTATTGGATGGAAGATAGATGATATACTCAAAGTAAAACTTCTTGAATCTGTGATTATCTCAGGTTTAGCATATCTTCTAGCTGTAACTTTAGCTGTTGGATATGTTTTTGGTCTACAATCTCCAGTGTTACGAGAGCTTTTTATGGGGTACTCTGTATTAAAACCACCATTTGATTTGCCATTTGTCATAGATGGAGGAGTATTGGCACTAATATTCTTCACAACAATTCCAATTTATACTGCTGCTACCATTATTCCTGCTTGGAGAGCTGCTACTCTGGATGCTGATGAGGCTATTAGATGATTGAAGTAAAAAATGTAACAAAAGTTTTCAATCAAGGCCTTCCTAATGAGATGACTGCACTAAGTGGAGTCTCATTTATGGTAAATAGAGGTGAGTTGATAATTTTAAAAGGTCCAAGTGGAAGTGGAAAGAGTACACTTCTTTCAATTATTGCAGCACTACAAAAACCTACTTTTGGAGAGGTTATAGTTTTAAAAAATAGAGTATCTAAGCTTCCTGATGATTTTGCTTCACTCTTTCGTCGTGAAAATATAGGTTTTATTTTTCAAAAGTTCAATCTCATACCAACTCTTTCTGTATATGAAAATATAATTACACCTTTAATTCCTGAAGGGTTAAGTGATAAAGAGCTTGAATCAAAGGCAAACAGGGTAATGGAAGAGTTTTCTATAAGCCATAAAAAGGATGAATTGGTTAAAAATCTTTCAGGCGGTGAACAGCAAAGAACTGCAATTGCCAGAGCACTTGTAAATGATCCTGATATTATTTTAGCTGATGAACCGACAGCAAATCTAGATGAGAAGTTATCTATTCAATTTTTAGAGTATCTTAAAAAGATGAAGAAAAAGGGTAAAACTATTATAATAGCAACACACGATCCCATTTTTTTCAATCTTCCAATTACAGATAAAGAGATCACTATTCACAATGGAAAAGTAGTGTGAACCTATTAAGCCCAGATGTTATAGCTATATTAATACTCGATACTATATTTTTTATTTTTGCTAGTTTAGCTTTTATTATATCCATACAGATTGTAAGAAAATGGGAAATAGAGGCAACAACACAGTTGCAGTATATTTTAGAAAAACGAGCTTATCTGGTTGCTACAATAATAAAGTATATTTTTTACTTTAAATTGCCTCTATTTCTCTATTTTATTTATACATTAGATATGTTGTCAAATATACTACCTGGTGCTATGTGTGCAGCTGGAGTTACAAATGCCACTATTTATGGTATGCCACTATTTATGGTCAAAATATTTGATCTATATCTTTTTGGTTTTTGGCTTGTAGTAAATTACATTGATATGAAAAAGCCTGATTATCCATTTACTAAACTAAAATTTCTTTTTTTTATTTTAATTTTTCCTATATTAGCAATCGAAACTGTATTAGAAATTCTTCATGTGGGCGGCATTAACCCTCAAGTCATTGTAAGTTGCTGTGGTACACTCTTTTCTGCTGCAAAAAGTTCATCAGTTTCTATTTTTATTAATTTGCCAAATTATTTGATTCTATCTATATTTTATGCCAATTTTCTTTTAATATTTTTATCTTACCTATATAAAAAAGCCTTTTTGACAGCACTATTCAATGCAATTTTTATTCCTGTAGCTATTGTCTCTTTAATTGTCTTTTTTTCCACTTATATTTATGAAATGCCTCATCATCACTGTCCATTTTGCTTGCTTCAGAGTGACTACAACTATATAGGATATTTTTTATATATTACACTTTTTGGAGGTACTTTTTTTGGAATATCAGCATATATTTCAGAAAAACTTTCTTACAAGACAAGCAAAAAATGGATAAAAATCTCTATGATTTTAGATACTTTATATGTAATTTTAGTATCATACTTTCCTGTAAGTTTTTATTTTAAAAATGGGGTCTGGTTATGAGATGGATAGTTGTGTTTTTATTATCGCTTATTTTAACTGGATGTAGTGATAAAAGCGGTAATAGTCCTATAAAAAGTGAAGGTGGTAAACCTGTTACTTTTGAGATTGGTAAAGTTTTCTGTCCACAGTGTCATATGGATCTAAAATCATTAAAAGACAGTGTTGAGTTAATAGAAGGTAAAGATGTAACATTATTTGATGATATAGGTTGCACGGTACTTTGGATGAAGAAGAAGGGAATAGATCCAAACAGTGTAAAGATTTGGGTATTTAGCAGAGATACCAAACATTGGATTGATGCAAAAAAGGCTTTTTACTCTTTGACAGATGCCACACCTATGGGGTATGGATTTGGAGCTTACGAAAATGGAAAAAAGGGTATGATAAGCTTTGATGAGATGCGTATGAATATGTTAAGAGGCTTAACATTAAAAGATCCCAGAATTAGAAAAAAATTACTTGGATATTAAAGCCGTTTTATAAGAAACAACTTAAACGGCTGAAATTTTAAAAAAAAACATACCTTTTTGTTTCATTTTTAAAACACTTCAAAACTGCGAAGTGTTTTGATGATGAAACATAAGTTTCATCAATAACACTAACAAGGTATCGGCTTGTAGTTTAATAGAGCCGATATAGTTTGATTTTTGTTGTTGTGTTAGCTCTTTAACAATTCATTGTCAATGGCACAAATACAATCAAGAGGAAGTGCTATCTATTTTGTTGGTTGTGCAACAAATACTCTCTTAGGATCATAAGGTGTATTATGCACATAGATTGCATAGATAATCTGCAATAGTTTTCTTGCCG
>NZ_FOXB01000051.1 GCF_900115615.1 Hydrogenimonas thermophila
TATCTATGCAATCTATGTGCATAATACACCTTATGATCCTAAGAGAGTATTTGTTGCACAACCAACAAAATAGATAGCACTTCCTCTTGATTGTATTTGTGCCATTGACAATGAATTGTTAAAGAGCTAACACAACAACAAAAATCAAACTATATCGGCTCTATTAAACTACAAGCCGATACCTTGTTAGTGTTATTGATGAAACTTATGTTTCATCATCAAAACACTTCGCAGTTTTGAAGTGTTTTAAAAATGAAACAAAAAGGTATGTTTTTTTTTAAAATTTCAGCCGTTTAAGTTGTTTCTTATAAAACGGCTTTATAACACTATTTTAATACAACTATTTAAGCAAATTTTGTTCCACTATTATAATTTTTTAGGTAAAAATTAATGACCTTAAACATATTAAACTCTAGCTCAAGCTCTAATATAGCCATATCAAAACCAAACTTTTCAAATTTAACCGCATCTTTTTCAGTTGTAAGAATTTTATCTACACCATATTTTTTCATTTCTGCTTCAATCTCATTCTTTTCAAACCAAGAGTGATCTGGAAGGATGTACTCTCCTTTAACTAAATCTTTTGGAATATACGGATCTAACCTTCGAGGGTTTGCAATTGCAGTAACTAGAATCATAGGTTTATCACAACCTACACACTTTACAACCCTTTTAAAATCTTTCCCCTCAGTCAAAATTAGATCTGCAAACTTTTTTTCAAACAAAAACTCTCTAAATGGTCCAGAAGGTAAAGGTAATATGTTTGGAATATTTTCAGGGAATAGAAGAATCTCAAATTTTTTAATGTTAACTTTACTGAATCCATCATCTAAAAAGATAATCTCAGCTCCTAAATCTTTTGCTTTTTTTATAGCATCAATGCGATTTTCTGAAACTATAACAGTAGCATTTGTAAGTTTTCTAGCAATTAGCATTGCTTCATCACCACTGACCATAACATCAGTTTGAATACTTCCATTTTCACTAACAACTACTAGCCCACTGCTTTTTCTTCCATAACCGCGTAAAATAATGGCAGGTTTTTTAAATTTTTGTGCTAAAGCTATTGTCATAGGAGTTTTACCACTGCCGCCAACAAGGAGATTGCCTATGCTTATTATTGGTATATCAAAAGATTTTGGCTTGATTATTCGCCTGCGTATCCACATTATGCAAGCTAAAAGAAAAGAAAATGGTAGTAGTAGAATTCCTATCGACCAATGATACCACCTTGGTCGATAGAAAAGATTTTCAAAGAAGTTAACAATCTTTTGCATTAAATATGCTGTGCTGCTACCTCTTTAACCATACTACAGACATACTCTACATCACTGTCAGTCATATTATGATAGATAGGTAAAGAGAGTACCTGCTGATAAGTCTGAAGAGCTTGTTGGAAGTCATTTACACGTAAAGAATACTTGTTTTTATAGTAGTTCAATAGATGTAATGGAATATAGTGTAACCCTGTATGGATACCTCTTTCTCTTAAAGCACGGGCAAAACCATCTCTGTTACGATCGATACGTATAATGTAAAGTTGATAAATATGATCTCTTTTTTTAACTGGCAAAGTAATATGTTTTATACCATTTAACTCTTTGTCATATATTCCAGCAATCTGTTTTCTACGTGCTATCATTTTATCTACACGTTTATATTGTGCTAATGAATATGCGGCATCAAGAACGCTAATGTCATATTTGCATCCAATATCTATGACATCATACATATATTCTAAGTTACCATATCTATCCCATCCACTTGACTGAATAGCATGGTTTCTTAAAAGTACAGATCGTTCATAAAGAGTATCATCTTCACATAAAAGCATTCCTGCATTTGCTATTGAGTGTTTCATATGAGGTGAAAAACTAAAGCATGTTATATCTGCTCCAGTTGCACCAATAGGCTTACCATTATATGTTCCGCCAAGTGCATCGCTAGCATCTTCTACTATTTTGATATTAAAACGGCTTGCTATATCATATAAGCGATCTAAATCTGTAGGTTGACCACCAACATGGTTTATAATTGCACCTTTAAGTTTTTTAGATTTGTTTTCTTCAAGAACCTTTTCAAAAGCATCTAAATCTATATTGAAATCTTCACTATCTATGTCTACAAAAATAGGCTCTGCATCAAAATGTCTTACTACTTCTGGAACAGAAGGAAAAGAGTTTACTGAACAAATTATTTTGTCACCACGTTTTAAGTCCATCGCACACATTGCAAGATGAAGTGCCGATGTGCCACTGTTTGTAGATACAGCATAAGTTGCACCAGTCTTTTTTACAAACTCATTTTCAAGATCTTCAATTTTTGAAGAACCTTCAAGATCTAATACTTCATCAATCTGTTCTCTTTCAGAATTACTAATATCAGGTTTAAAAAAAGGAATTTCACGTGCCATAAAATGCTCCTGTGATAAAATGCTAAAGTACATAATACTGAAATAGATATTAATCAAAGCTTTTATATTTAATTAATATTGATAAGGCAGATAAATTATTTATGTTTTATAACAATGAAACATTTTATAGGTATTAAATATAGTAATCATAAGCAAATTAATGTACAATTTCTCAAAAAACTAGGAGACAATATTATGAATATTAAAGTTAAACCAATGGGTGTTTACCAGACAAACTGTTATATTGTTACTATAAATAATAAAGACTTTATTATAGATCCAGGAGTTGGAGCTACTGATTGGGTTTTGAAGCACGCAAAAAATCCAGTGGCGATTTTAAATACACATGGTCATTTTGATCATGTATGGAGTAATCAAGAGTTAAAAGATAAACTTAACATCCCAATATATTGCCCTGAAGGTGATGTTTTTATGCTTGAAAATGATCCTTTCAGCCAAGGTACACCTACTTCTCATGCTGATATAGCTGTTAAACCTGATGAAATTATAAATATTGAAAATATTTCAATCAAATTTTTACACTTTCCAGGACATACGCCAGGGTGTAGTGCCATCGAAATTGATGATTGCTGGTTTAGTGGAGACTTTCTTTTTAAAGGATCTATAGGCCGTGTAGATTTTCCATACTCCAATCCAACAGATATGAAAAAAAGTTTAAATAGAGCGATGAACTACAAAAAAAATGTTACGCTCTACCCTGGTCATGGTCCAAACAGTACACTCGACATTGAGAAAAGAAATATTACTTATTGGCTTACAATAATCTAAGAGAAGTTCTACTTCTCTTCATCTTTAATAAGTTTTAGTTTGAAAACATGTCTATCTAAAACAACAGCTAAAAAATTTCCCTCAAAAACTTTTATATCGTTAAATTTGCCAACCACATGAATACGTCTTTTTCTAGACTCATGATATCGTTCTCTTGCTTCAAATGTAACAGTATCTCCAACTTTTACAGGGCTTAAAAAACGGCATTCACTACTTACTAGAACAACATTTGGATCATTTACTGCTGCCATTGCTGCAAAATCTGCTGCTCCAAAAGTAAAACCGCCATGTACCAATCCCATTTGATCCACTGCCATTTCACGTGTGGTAAGCAACTCAACTTTTGCGTACCCTTCTGAAAGTTCAACAACATTACCACATAACTCTTTATTGATCCGTTGATGAGTATTTAATTCAACTTCATCATCCATTATGAGGTACTGCTCTTTTTCCTCTTGAGATGTCTCATTTTCAATTTCTTCAGCCATAATTATTCCTTATTATTTTTTATATGTTTTAATATAAACACGTTTTGGAGCAGGATACCCTTCAACTGTTTCATTTGGATTTTCAGGGTTAAGAAAATCACTTAAACTTTCACCTGTCATCCACTCTGTTTTGCGCTGTTCATCAGGTCTTGTTTGAACTATTTCAAGTACTTCAAAACGCTCAAATCCAGCTTTTTTGCACCAATTTTCCAATGCTGTAATTGTTGGTATAAAGTGAATATTTGAAATCTTTGAATATGTCGATTCAGGTACAAGACAGATTGGTTCATCACCATCTATCATAAATGTATCTAAAATTAACTCTCCACCTTTTTTTAAGCTCTGCTTTAGTGCTTTTAGTGCTACAATAGGATCACTTCTATGATAAAGCACACCTAAACAAAAAACTGTATCAAACATATCGGCAAAGCCAGGCATATGTTCAATACCAAGCATCTCAAATCTCAACTTATCACTTTTTACATAATGATTGATTAGATCAAATTGTGAACGAAAAAGAGGAGAAGGATCAACACCTATTACAAATTTAGGAGAAAACTCCAGCATACGGAACATATAGTAGCCATTATTACATCCAACATCAGCAATATTTTTACCTTCTAAGTCCAAATATGGTTTTAACAGATTAAACTTTTTAAAACTTTGCCATTCGCTATCTATTTTTATTCCAAAAAGGTCAAATGGTCCTTTTCTCCAAGGCATCATCATTTTTGCAATATTATATAGTTTGCTTCTATCTTCATCACTGACACTTGATGACTCTATAGTAATCCAATCATCAAACTTGCATTCAATGTTATCTATATCTGGAAGTTTATTTAACTCTTCTCTTATTGGTGCAATATTCTTCCAATTAAACCAAGACTGACGCTCTTTAATTATTTTATCTATATCCAAAGCAATCTCCACACTCTAATCTCTCATAAAGAGGATTATAGTTTAAATAAGATAAAATTTCGTAAATTTTGGAAACCATTCTTCGGAGAAATAGATGACTTTACAAAAAAGAGCTACTATAATTAGTTCATCGGTAGCAGTAACATTGGTAGTTATTAAACTAATTGTTGGAATCATTAGTGGTTCTGTAGCTGTTTTGGCATCTGCCATAGATTCAGGATTGGACTTAGCAGTATCCCTTTTTAATCTCTTTGCTGTCTCAAATGCAGAAAAACCTGCAGATGAAACATTTAACTATGGACGTGGCAAAATTGAAGCAATTGCTGCTGTTGTAGAGGGATTAGTCATTACACTTTCTGGATTTTTCATCTTTTATGAAGCAATTCAAAAGATGCTTCATCAAGAGCCAGTTACTCACCTTAGCGCTTCTATAGTTGTTATGGTTATATCTTTAGTTATGACTGGAGCGTTAGTTCTATTTCTAAACCATGTAGCAAATATAACACAAAATATGGTAATTAAGTCTGATGCACTTCACTATAAAACAGACCTTTTAAGTAATGGTTCCATCTTAGTATCTCTAGTTGTAATATACTTTACAGACTTT
Organism: Hydrogenimonas thermophila; assembly: GCF_900115615.1. Classification (NCBI taxonomy): domain Bacteria; kingdom Pseudomonadati; phylum Campylobacterota; class Epsilonproteobacteria; order Campylobacterales; family Hydrogenimonadaceae; genus Hydrogenimonas; species Hydrogenimonas thermophila. The sequence continues at coordinate 5,216 of NZ_FOXB01000051.1, forward strand.
TATTTAATAGATGCAATTTTAGGTATTTTAATTGCAATATATATAGTTTACTCTGCATTTGAACTTATTCAAGATGGTATTCTTGTACTGTTAGATGCTTCACTTGATGAAGATATTGTTGAAAAGATAAAAGAGGTAATAGAAAATGAGCCTGGTGTCAATGACTATCACTGGTTAAGAACGCGTAAAGCAGGAAATGATTACTTTGTTGATGTGCATTTAGTCTTTACACCTGAAATGTCACTGCTTGAGGCTCATCGCATAGCTGACAATGTGGAAGCAAAAATAAAAACGATTAATCCAAAAGCAGACTGGCTAATTAATATTCACTTAGATCCTTACGATGATTCTGAAGTAAATGTTGAAGAGTCACAAAAATTTGCGAATATAGAAGCATAAGCTTCTATTCGCACTTATCAATTCCAAGTTTTTTTAAAAGAATTTCGAAAAAATTTCCTCCATCTTTATCGTAATCATCATTAAACTCAATATAAAAAGCATAAGGTTCTGCATTTAACTTTTCATTATTTTCAAAGACAATAGGTTTTTCACCTGTTTCAGCCATTGTCTCTTCTATAGCATTTAGAATCTCATCTTTTAATTCAGGATGTTCTTTAAATACAAGTTGTAAACCTTCATATCGCTCTTCTCTTCTGAAGTATGCTTTTATTTGTTCACATCTATTAATCATTAGATTCTCCTATTTTTTTTATCGTGCATAATTGACTGCACGAACTTCACGTATAACATTAACCTTTATTTCTCCTGGATATTGAACACCTTTTTCAATCTCATCTGAAATCTCTTTACTTAAGAGTATTGCTTCATCATCGTTTATTAGTGAAGCATCTACAATAACTCTTACTTCTCTTCCGGCATTGATTGCATATGCATGGTGGACACCAAGCTTAGATGTAGCAATATCTTCTATTGCTTTAACACGCTTTAGAAAACTTTCAAGCACTTCTCGTCTTGCACCCGGTCTTGCAGCAGATAGTGTATCTGCAGCACAAACAGCAGCTGCTTCGACTGTTTCAGGTTCTTCATGACCGTGATGAGCAAAGATAGCATTTATAACTACCGGATGCTCTTTGTAACGTCGGCACACTTCCGCACCCAAATCAACATGACTTCTTGCATATTCATGCGTTAATGCTTTTCCAATATCGTGCAAAATTCCTGCACGTTTTGCAAGTACATCATCGCCTCCCATCTCTGCAGCCATAATACCTGCAAGATGAGCAACTTCAAGTGAGTGTCCAAGTGCATTTTGTCCATAACTTGCACGATATCTAAGACGACCTATCAGCTTCATCAACTCAGGATGCATAGGCGATATTCCAAGATCAACAACAATCTGTTCACCCTCTTCTAAAACTTTCTGCTCAAACTCTTCAACAACCTTTTCATATATCTCTTCAATACGAGCAGGTTGAATACGACCATCTTCTATGAGCAACTCAATAGTTTTAGTTGCAATGGCACGACGATAGAGGTTAAAACTGCTTAAAATAATTGCACCTGGAGTATCATCGATAATAATATCAACCCCAAGCAGCATTTCAAGCGTCTTGATGTTTCTGCCCTCTTTTCCTATGATTCGCCCTTTTAGCTCATCATCTGGAAGATGTACAACATTTATAAGACGCTCTGCAGCAAACTCACCTGCATAACGTGTTGTAGCTTGAGCAAGAATATAGTTGGCTCTACGTTTTGCTTCGGCTTTAGCTTCAGTTTCATATTTACGTACAATATGAGCTATCTCACCTCTTGCTTCCTCTTCAGCATGTTTGAGTACGAGTTCTTTTGCTTCTGACTCTGTTAAGCCTGAAGCACGCTCAAGAATTTTCATTGCCTCTTTACGCTTTAACTCATACTCATCTTTCAATGCCTCGAGTTGCTGTTGTAAAGCTTGAACTTTTGCTTTTTCAGCTTTTATAGCTTCACGCTCTTCTGAAATTTGTCCAAGTTCTTCATCTATTTTTTGTGAAAGCTGATCTTCACGCTTTTCAAGTTTTGCAAGCCTTGAGTTATATTCAGCATTTAAACGAGAGAGCTCCTCTTCATACTTTTGCTTTACTTCAAGCTCTGCTTCTGTAACACGAAGCTTTGCATTTTGCAAAACAACTTCTGCTTCGTGTTCAATCGCTTTTGCTTTTGCTTTTGCTTGTTCTATATAAATATCATACTTTGAAGCATCAATTTTTTTAGTTATTAAAAATGCTGCAACGCCGCTTACTGTGGCTGCTGCACCTCCTATAATTAACTCTGTTAACATTATGTTTCCCTCGGAAAATAGTATCTTCAGGGGTTATATAGATATCAGCTTGGATATCAAATTCATCGGTAATGTTATGTTTTGTATAGCATTTCATAAGCTGAATGAAAACTGTTATAGGTTTATCTTTCAATGTTGAAAAAAACCTGTCATACATACCTTTTCCAAATCCTATGCGGCAAAGTTTTCCGTCAACCCCCACAACCGGAACAACTGCCATATCTATTTTTGACAGATAAAAGTTTGAATTCATTGGTTCATATATGCCAAATCGTTTTTTTTGTAGTGGCAATCTATATTGTACCAATTTAAAACTTTTTCCTTCCATAAATGGAACATAAATCCTAATACCCTTGCGAAACCTCTTAAAAAGCGGTCTTACATCGACTTCATGATTCATTGGCATATAAAGAAGAATTGATTTTATATTACTTTTTATAATATTTTCTTCAAGTTCTTTTAAAACTTTTTTATTTCTATACAGCTTTCCTATTTTTGCAGTTTTTCTTAATTTTCTTATGCATAACTCTCTAAAAGTTTGTTTGTCCATTTTTAAGCCCTATTGTCATATAATAATAACATTTTAACAAAAAGGTATTTGATGAAATTGAAACTTTTATCTGTGGCTACATTGGTTTTTTTAGGATTAATTACTTCTGGATGTGATGAAAAAGAGAAAAAAACTGAAGAAATCATACCCAAAAGTGTTAAAGAGATAGAAAAGACTATAACTTATACCTTAAAAGATGCCAACACCTCTATTAAAATAAAAGAGATAGATGATAAATTTGAATTTAATATAGACAAACCTGTTGTCTTACTGAACTTCTTTGCAACTTGGTGTCCCCCTTGCAGAGCAGAAATTCCTCATCTAGCAAATCTTCAAAATAAGTATAAAGATAAGTTAAAAATAATTTCTATACTTGTTGAAAACAAAGATCCAAATGAGATTGAAGAGTTTAAAAAAAGATATAATATAAACTACTTTGTTTCAAATAGCAGTGACAATATGAACCTTGCTGTCAAAGCGGCAGATATGCTTCATCAACCACGTAATTTTTCTATACCAATGATGGTTTTATTTGTAAATGGAAAATATTTCCGCCACTACATAGGTATGGTACCAGAAGAGATGCTTGAAAGTGATATAAAAGAAGCTATTAAGAACTAATCTAAAATTGGTACTATTCTAACTATAAAAAAGGAGAAAATATGTTTGGTTTTATAAAAAAGGGATTAAAAAAAACGCTGGAAGCAATCCAGACAACAACCCCAGTCAAGCGTGAAAAGATAAGTAGAGATGATTTAGAAGATCTTTTACTTGAAGCTGATGTAAGTTATGAACTTGTAGAAAAAATTATAGATTCTCTACCTGAAAAAATTAAACGTATTCAACTTTACAATACACTTATATCCCTCTTTATGTATAACATAGAAAAAATTAATCCAAAAGATGAAAAACCATTTGTTGAACTAATTGTTGGAGTTAACGGTGCAGGAAAAACAACTACTATAGCAAAACTGGCTCAACAGTATAAAAATGATGGGAAAAGAGTGCTACTTGGTGCTTCAGATACATTTAGAGCTGCGGCAATTGAGCAGTTGAAAACCTGGGCAGAAAAAATTGATGTTCCCATCGTCTACACAAAGCAGGGTCACGATCCATCTGCAGTTGCTTACGATGCTATTAGTTCAGCAAAAGCAAAAGGATTAGATAGAGTCATCATAGATACAGCAGGAAGACTTCATACCCAAACAAACCTTGGTGAAGAACTTAAAAAGATTGTAAGAGTTTGTGGAAAAGCTATGGATGGTGCACCTCATAGAAAGATTTTAATTCTTGATGGAACACAAGGAAACAGTGCCATAAATCAAGCAAAAGCATTTAAAAAGATGATCGATATTGACGGTATAATTATCACAAAACTAGATGGTACTGCTAAAGGTGGAGCACTCTTTAGTATTGCTGAAGAGCTGAAATTACCAATATATTACGTAGGTGTAGGAGAAAAGGCTGAAGATCTCACTCCGTTTGATCCAAAAGAGTTTGTTAATACTATTTTGGATGCTATATTTACAGAAGAGGATGAAAACAGCATTCCATCTTCAGGAAAGACACATAATGTTGACCTTTATAATTTGACAGATGCACAGAGAATTAAATTTGAAGAACTTCTTGATAAAGATGGATTTGACCTGCTATCAAAGCATTTTGTAAGTGAAAGAAAAAGCTCACAAACATATAGAATAAATATTAATGAAAACAGTGATTGTTTTGAGATAATAGACAAAGATGGTCAGGTACTAAAATCTTACAAAGCAGAAGAGCTAGATACTAATGGCTAAGAAAAAAGTCTCCTTGTTTGAATGCCAAGCCTGCGGAATGCAAAGTGCAAAGTGGATGGGTAAATGCCCAAACTGCGGTGCTTGGGAAAGCTTTATAGAACTTTCTGCTGAGCAGCAGAAGGTACTGAATGAAATTTCTAAAACTACTACCTCTCCTTCCAAAGCAAAACCTATTACTCAAATAGAAGAGGAAGAGGTAAGCAGATTTTCAAGCCAAGACAGTGAACTTGATCTAGTCTTAGGTGGAGGAATAGTTCCAGGATCATTGGTTCTTATTGGAGGAAGTCCAGGTATTGGTAAATCTACCCTTCTTTTAAAGATAGGCGGTAACCTTGCTCAGCAAAATAGAAAAGTACTTTATGTCAGCGGTGAAGAGTCCAGCGGACAGATAAAGATGCGAGCCAACAGATTGGGAGCAAACCACGATAATCTTTATCTTCTTAGTGAAATTAGACTCGAAGCTGTAATGAGTGAGGTTGCAAAAAAAAGTTATGATCTTATAATCATTGATTCAATTCAAACACTCTATTCTGAAGCAGTGCCATCTGCACCTGGTAGTGTTACACAGGTGCGAACAATTACTTTCGACTTGATGAGACTGGCAAAAGAGAAGCAAATACCAATTTTCATCATTGGACATATTACCAAAGAGGGTTCGATTGCTGGTCCAAGAGTACTGGAACATATGGTAGATACAGTACTATACTTTGAAGGTGATGCCAGTAAAGAGATTAGAATGCTAAGAGCATTCAAAAACCGCTTTGGAAGTACAAGTGAAGTTGGAATCTTTGAGATGACACAAGATGGTCTAGTAAGTGCAAAAAATATTGCAAGTAAATTCTTTAGCAGAGGCAAACCTCAAGCAGGAAGTGCCGTTACAGTCATAATGGAGGGAACCAGACCGCTTGTCATTGAAGTCCAAGCACTTGTAGCAGACAGTGGTTACGGAAACCCAAAACGATCAACTACCGGATTTGACGCAAGCCGTCTTACAATGCTACTTGCCCTTTTAGAAAAGAAACTTGAACTTCCATTTAATCAGTATGATGTTTTTGTAAATATTGCAGGAGGCATAAAGATAAACGAACCTGCCGCAGACTTAGCTATAATTGCCGCAATTATCAGCAGTTTTAGAAACCGCCCATTAAGCGATGAGAGTATATTTGTCGGTGAAGTTAGTCTTATTGGCGATATTAGAGAGGTTTTCCATTTAGAACAACGCTTAAGAGAAGCTCATACATTAGGCTTTACTAAAGCGATAGTTCCAAATAAACCATCATTTAAAACCCCTATAAAGTGCTTTGTTGCTGAAGAGGTTGCAAAAGTTGTGGAGTGGATGTAAGTATAGAAATAAGTACTTGACTTTTTTTTACTCCATATCCTTTGGATGCTTTTTATCGTAAAATAGAATTTATTCTTTGTTCCAATAAACATAGGTCTTTTCAGTAGCTCTGCTATAACCTTTAAAGATAATTTTATCTCTAACTATATCTTATAAATCTTATAATCTCTTTTTATAAGCTATTTCTTTTTCTTTTTATATGTGATTTTATCACAAAATTATATGATAATACTACTTAAATATGAATCCTATCATAATATAACCGTGTAAATATATCATAAAACCCCAATAAATCCATACCAAATTAGACAACAAGCCAAATTGCTCTATAATTAGGTATTTACAAACGAAAAAGTTACACCTAAAACTTTCACCCAATGGGTGTAACTTTTTCAAACACGGAAGGAAATTATGCCACAAACTATATTAAGCTTTGATATTGAAACAACAAATGAGAAATTAACACCAAGAGCAGGTGTAGCAATATTTGGTGAATACCTAAAAGGTATGAATCTTGAACACCTTTGTAATACAAACATTCCCTTGGCTAAACATCCAAATGGGTACGATCCATTTGAGTTCATATATCCTTTGATTCTAATGCTTCACAGCAGTGGTCGTGTACTTGATGATAT
>NZ_FOXB01000052.1 GCF_900115615.1 Hydrogenimonas thermophila
AAGTGCTTCATTTAAATCAAATGTCTCTTTCATGTGTCTTTCCTTTAGAATATGTTATTCTATCGGATTGACACAAAATTTCTAACACTCCCTAAATCATAGAAAAAATGAGATTCAATCAGGTAATGTTACTTTGATTGATGGAGATGAAGTTTTTAGAAAAATATCTCAAAGATTAAACTCATAAATGACATTTTCATTTCATCCAGAAGCTGAACTTGAATTTAATATTGCTGTTTATTATTATGACTAAAGATCAACCATAAAGCCATCTATAAAAATGAATATTTTCAATAATCTCATCTAAACTGTTCTTTTCCATTCTCTTTTCAATCCAATCTTTAAAATCTTTTGGAAAATTTTTTCTCAAAGGCTCAAGCAACTCCTCTTTTTTTGCTTCATCTATGTAACCGTTTTCAAAAAGTTTATTAACATGACCTAAAATAGTTTGAATTCTTAACTCCCTTATGACGGCAATATCTTCAATACCTCTTTTTTCATCTATAAGCTTTAAAGTCTGCATATAAGTAGCACTTAACTCTTTTGGCATACTGCTTTTAATCTCTTTGCTAAGCTCTAAAAACTCTTTTCCATATTTTTCAAACTTTACAGCCCCAACACCTGAAATTTTTAAAAACTCATCTTCTATTTGAGGTAATTTTTTTGATATTTCAAGTAGAGTTTTATCACTAAAGATTATGTAGGCTGGAACACCATCAACTTTTGCCAAAAGATTTCTAAGCTCTCTAAATTTTTCAAAATTCTCATCTTTTGTCTCGCTGCTATCATACCCTTCAAAACTCTTTTTCTCTTCAAAATCATCTTTTAATATTGTTACGCTTAACTCTTTTTTTAAGATCTGTTTGCCTATATTTGTAATTTTCAATACTTTAAACTCATCTTGAACTATTGCCTCTATGTCTAAAAGCTTATCGAAAACAACACCCCACTGCTTCTTTGACAGATCTGCACCAATTCCATAAACAGAAAGTTTATTATGACCAAGCTCTAAAATCTTTTTTCTATTTGATCCTCTCAAAACATCTACAATATAGGTAAAACCAAACTTTTCACCAGCTCTTAATATTGCAGATAAAAATTTCTGCGACTCTATGGTTATGTCTATTAACTCTCTATCTTCATCTATACAGTTATCGCATCTGCTTTCACAAGTCTCTACTTCATCTCCAAAATATTCAGCTATCATCTTGTGCCTACACTTTGAAGAGACTGCAAACCTATACATAGATTCAAGCTTTTTATACATATTCTCTTTATACTTAGTTTCAGGCAAATCATCTATGAGTGTTCGTTTGCTTATCTCATCTGATTTTGAGTAGAGAAGCAAAGTATCGCTCTTTAAATCATCTCTACCTGCCCTTCCAATCTCTTGAAAATAACTCTCTATCGTTTTTGGTAAGCTTGTATGTAAAACAAATCTTATATTGCTTTTATCTATACCCATTCCAAATGCTATGGTAGCAACTATGATCTTTACTCTTTCATTTTTAAAATCATCAAAAATTTCATCTCTTACATCAGGTGTAAGCCCCGCGTGATAAGATGCACTATTAAAACCTTTACTATTTAGATATTCAGATAACTTTTCCGTCTCTTTTCTCGTAAAACAGTAGATGATGCCACACTCATCTTTGTGAATATTTAAAAATGAAACTATCTGATCTTTTGCATCTCCTACTCTTTTTTGACATCTGATTATTAGATTATCCCTTTTTGTAGGAACTCTAAGCAGTGCTCTTTTGTCAATTTTCAAAGTCTCTAAAATGTCATTTTCAGTCTCTTTTGTAGCAGTTGCAGTAAAAGCGGCAATGTTTACACCTCTAAACCACTCTTTTAAATATTTTAATCTTCTGTAGTCATCTCTAAACTCATGTCCCCACTCACTGACACAGTGAGCTTCATCTATGACAATGAAGTTTATTTTAACTCTTTGTAAAGTTGCTATAAAAAAATCATTAAATCTTTCAGGAGCGACATATAAAAATTTCAACTCTCCATTTAAAAGAGAGTTTAAAACTAAACTGTTTTGTTCATTTGTTTGCGAAGAGCTTAACATCTGGGCATTTATGCCATTTAATCTAAGTGAAGTAACTTGATCTTGCATTAGTGCAATAAGTGGAGAGATTACAATGGTTGTACCATCCATCATAAGGCTTGGCAATTGATAGATCAAAGATTTCCCGCCACCTGTCGGCAGGACTACCAGAACATCTTCTCTTTTTAAAATTCTATTAATAGCCTCTTTTTGAATCGGTCTGAAACTATCAAAACCAAATACATCTTTTAGTAACTTTTGCATTTAATTTTACTTTTATTATATTATTTATTGTTTTGTTATCTAAATTTAAAAATAATTAATATGCTTAAAATCAAAAGAAGTGGTATTATAATAATAAATAAAGCTTTTTTTAAACTATTTTTATTATTTTTAGATTCTAAATATTCATTAATATTTGAATTGTATATAAATTTATGATAGTCTTGATCAATATTCTTCTCTTTTTGATTTAACACAGCTAAGATTATATCACAAGATATTCCAAAAAATTTATAATTATTAATTTCAAAAATAAACTTCCCTACTATATTGTCTTTTGTGTCTTGTATTAATAGATATGTCCAACTTAAAGGGTGTCTATATAAACTATGACTATCTTTCTGAAATTTTAGTTCTGAAATTTTATATTTCGTATTATTTATTTTTATATAATCATCACTGATAGTTAATTGCCTATATTTTTTTAGACTTATAAATGCTGGTATGAAATTGATATAAATAAAAATTTGAAACAATATCCATGTAATAGTTATTATAAAGATACTAGCAAAAGTACTTACATAGTTATATGTATCATTTTTTTGACATTCAAGAAAAGAAACAATAAGTATAAGTAGTATAAATGCCAAATATGATTTGAAGGTGAGAGTTTTTGTTAATATTTTATAGATTGGCTGTTTATAAAATAAAACTATTTCGTTGTCGGCTTTCAAATCAGTATTTCCTTTTACATAACAACTGAGTACAAAAATATGTTACTTGTATTTGTACTCTTTTAAGTTCTGTAATAGTAACAAAACTTGCTTAGTAAAGATAATATAATATTTACTGATTTTTCTTATGATTTTATATAAATACTCTAAATAAAGTAGAAAACTTGCTTTTTAAACTCAAATCTATTTTTCACTTTGATTTTGTTATAATTATTAAAAATGTAAGATGCAGAGGAGAAGGTTATGCAAACTCTGACTATAAATATTGAAGATGGTTTTTTAGAAGACTTTTTAGCTATTGTTGAACATTACAAAGATAAAATCCACATTCAAAAAGATAAAAATTTAGAATATGATCCATATTTTTATGAAAGACAAAAACAACTTCAACAAGATGTTAAAGATATCGATAGTGGTAAAATAGAGTTATTATCTCAAAAACAATATGAAAAAGAGATGGATAATTTTTTTGCAGAATTAAAATCTAAATATGAAAATTAATCGTTCAAGAAGATATACAAATAATCTTTTTAAAATTTTAGAATATATTGCAAAAGATAAAATCAGTGCAAGTGAAAACTTTAAAAATGAACTCGATCAACTAATAGATAACCTACCAAACTTTCCATTTAAATACAGAAAATCAAAATATTTTAATAACAAAAATATTAGAGATATGATTTACAAAGGTTATACTATAGTTTATAGAGTTAATTTACCAAAAAATAGAATCGATATAATTAACATATTTAATAAAAATAAACCACCACTTAAAAATAATAACAAAACATAAAACTCTCAAAAGGAACAACTTGCTTTTTGAACTCAAAAGTGACTTTAAGCCGTCAGGTGATCAACCACAGGCTATTAAACTCTTAACCAACTCAATAGAAGCGGGAAATCGTTACCAAACACTTCTTGGTGTAACAGGTAGCGGAAAGACCTTTACAATGGCGCAGATTATTCAAAAGCTGCAGATGCCTACACTTATTATGACGCATAACAAAACTCTTGCCGCACAGCTGTATAGCGAATTTAAAGGCTTCTTTCCAAACAATCACGTTGAATACTTTATAAGCTACTATGATTACTATCAACCAGAAGCCTACATTCCAAGACAAGATCTTTTTATTGAGAAAGATAGTTCTGTTAATGAAGAGTTGGAGAGATTAAGGCTAAGTGCCACAGCAAGTCTGCTAACTTACGATGATGTCATAGTAGTTGCTTCAGTTTCAGCAAACTATGGATTGGGTAACCCGATTGAGTATAAAAAGATGGTTCAAAAGCTAGAAGTTGGCGATGAAATCGACCAGCGAACTTTGTTACTACGCCTTGTAGAGATGGGTTACAAACGCAATGACAACTTCTTTGATAGAGGAGATTTTCGTTTAAATGGTGATGTAGTTGACATTTACCCTGCCTACAGTGAAGAAGAGGCTCTACGTGTAGAATTTTTTGGAGATGAGATTGAATCTATTTATACATTTGATCCACTTACCAACAAAAAAATAGCTGATCTAAAATCAACTACCATCTACTCTGCAAGTAACTTTATTGTTGGTGCGGACAAACTGCAACAGGCTATTAAGAGTATTGAAGAGGAGTTGGCTGAACGACTTGCATACTATAAAAAAGAGGATAAATTACTAGAGTATCAACGTCTTAAACAGCGTACAGAGTTTGACCTTGAGATGCTTGAAACTACAGGTATGTGCAAGGGAATAGAAAATTATGCACGTCATCTTACAGATAAAAAGCCTGGAGAAACACCCTACTCTCTACTTGACTATTTTGAGATTAAGGGTAAGCCTTATCTGATAATTGTAGATGAGTCACACGTCAGTCTTCCACAATTTAGAGGAATGTATGCAGGTGACAGAAGTAGAAAAGAGGTATTGGTTGAGTATGGTTTTAGGCTTCCGTCTGCTCTTGATAACAGACCACTTAAATTTGAAGAGTTCATAAACAAAGCTCCCCACTATCTTTTTGTATCTGCTACTCCAGGTGAATTGGAGATTGAGTTAAGTTCTGTTGTAGCTGAACAGATTATTCGTCCAACAGGACTGCTTGACCCTGAGGTTGAGATTGTAGATAGTGAATACCAGGTAGAGCATCTATATGATCAAATCAAAAAGGTAGTAGAGCGTAATGAACGGGTACTTGTTACAGTCCTTACCAAAAAGATGGCTGAAGAGCTGACTACCTACTACAATGACTTAGGGCTTAAAGTAAAATATATGCATAGCGATATTGATGCTATAGAACGCAACCAGATCATAAGAAGTTTGAGACTTGGAGAGTTTGACGTATTGGTAGGAATCAACTTGCTAAGAGAGGGGCTAGACCTTCCAGAAGTAAGTCTTGTAGCAATACTGGATGCAGACAAAGAGGGATTTTTACGCAGTGAAACTGCACTTATTCAGACTATGGGACGAGCTGCAAGAAATCTAAACGGTCGTGTCATAATGTATGCTAAAAATATGACAGACTCAATGAAAAGAGCAATTGAGATCACAAAACACCGCCGAGAGAGACAGATGCTTTTCAATAAAGAGCATGGCATAACACCTAAATCTGTAGGAAGACGGCTCGATGAAAACCTAAAAGTTGAAGATCAAGGTATTTTATACGAGAAAAAAAGCAAAGTAGAGCGCATGCCAGCAAGCGAACGTCAAAAATTGGTAAAAGAGTTAACTAAAAAGATGCACGAAGCGGCTAAAAAACTTGAATTTGAAGAGGCGGCAAGACTTAGAGATCAGATCAATAAAATTAAACAGTTGTAAAATTATTGTATCCTTTTGTGGATTGTTACAGATACAATATAACGTATTAAAGTTTAGATGTTAAAAGTTTTGTAACGACTGAGTTGAGAAACATTTGAGCCGCATGGTCAAATGTTTCTCTCCAATGATTTGTTATAAAATTTTAGTCATATGAGTTTTGTCTATGTCTAAAATCTGTTACTACAATCAATACTTTTCCATCTTTAATAAGATAAAAAAGCCTATAATTTCCAAGCCTATATCTATAATATCCTTCAAATTTTCCTTTAAGCTTTTTTATATTTGTTCCAAAATATGGATTTGCTTTTAATTGAGGATATACAATATTGACAATTTTATCATATATTTTTTTGTCAATTTGCTTTTTAATCTTTTGAAAATTTTTTGTTTCTGCTATTTTAAAATCATACAATGACATAATCTCCGTTTTTTGCTTCCTCTAAACCAATTTCCAAATTTTTAACTAATTCTTTATCATTTAATATTTCATTCATCTCATTATCACTTACATATTGAGATGAAGTTAAATATTGAAGTGTTGCATACTCAATAAAATTGGAAATATTTCTCCTCTCTCCATCAGCAGCTGTTTTTATTATTTGATAAATAGAATCATCAACTCTCATTGTTACAGTTTTCATAAAAGCAACTCCTTGTAATATTATTGCCTAAATTGTATTCAGAAATATTCATTTTGTCAAGACTTGAATAAGTTTTTTTGAAAAAATTCTTTTTATAACGGTTGAGTTGAGAAATATTTGAGCCACAGAGTCAAATATTTCTCTCCAATGATTTGTTATATGCGTGCTTGCAGTGGAAACCTTTCAGGATGTTCTATTATCTCTAAACTTAAATCCATATCTAAATTTTCCCAATAAAGATGATCTTCTCCAAAAATTTCAACTTTTGTTATATCGTTGATTGTTTTATCTTTAAACCAAGGAAATTGTTCATAGGGCAAAAAAAACTCTTTATCTCCAACTAATACCCATAGCCCATGAGTTGAAACATTAGTCACTTCAGCTTCCAAAATGCACCTCCCAAGCTTTGATAAAATCGTCATAATATTCTTCAATGATTTTTTGCTAGTTAAATTTGAGACTCCAACCAAAATTTTGCTTCACCTTGTTGAGATTTTACTTTCCATTTTTTCCATCTTTAAATATAGCCATTGGTACTTCTTTTTTACTTTCTCCACTTTGACTAAATCTATTTGCTCATAAATAGCTTTTTTTGAAAGAAAGAAATTTTTTCTTAATTGCTCTTTATTAAATACAGTACTCTCATGAATTAAATAATAATATGCAGTAGCCAAGCTGATATATAAATCATCTTCTTCTTTTTCAAATAATGAAAGCATAAACTTATGCATTTGTGTTCTTAATACACCCTTTGCAACATCTTTGCTTAATAATACTCGTGGATAAACTGCTTGTTTAGATTCAATTTCATATGCCTCAACTAAAGCTGGACCAAATAATGGACCACCTTCCTCATGACAGATTTTTCCTATAGAAACCCCACCTCTCAGAAGTAAGTTATATTCTGCATGTAATTTAGTCATTAATTTTGCAATTGCTTCAAATATAGAAAAACATGCCATTTCATTTTCAACAGGTACAGAGAATACCAAACAATCAGAAAATTGAGTAGCTTTAATATCTAATTGTTTAATTATACTTTCTGAAAATTCTTTCATTATCGCTAAGGCTTTTTCTTTTTCTTCTTCAGGAATTATTTCGTGATTTATATTTCCAGTAACACCAAGTTTTAAATTTTCTGATGTTACAGATATTAAAACATTAAATAATGATTCAATTAAACTTGAATCTGTTTCTGTTTTTTCAATGATTTCTTTAAATCCAAGAATATCAATAAAGAATGTTAATCTTTCGGTATACAACTTTATCTCCTAACGTTTTACTTTATCGACAGGTTCATCTGTTTGGTAATAGGTTTTGTTGTACATTTTTTATAGTATTGAATGAATAAACCATTGACTAGTATTTCCTTGGTTGTCTAATTTTGCATATATAATAGCAACAATAATATCTTTTTCTTTTAAATTAAATCGTTGTATTAGGGAAATATCTTTTTCTTCTAAATCAACAATATATGGCAAGTTAAAATATAATGAATCATTATCTACATCTAAAATAGTCATTTCTTTTGGTTCAATTTCTAAATCAATTTCTAAAATTTCATAAAAAGACACCCTATAATAATCTTTTATATTGAATGTATTAAATGCTTTAAAAGCTAAACTGTTAATAATCAAATTATTTCTTAAAAAATTATTTAATCTAGAAAACAGTGGTAATCTATCATTTTTAAAAACATAACCTTTCTCATCTGCTGTTATTTGCATAATACCTTTATTTTTAAACACACTCATATCTAGTTTATTTTTTGCAAATGGATTATGAAAAATAAATAATCCATCAACCAACTCTTCAGGGTTATCTTCATCTATAACTTGAAGTTGCCAATGAGGTTTATCAATATCATGTCTTATAGTTATTACAAAGTTAGTTTTTAAAGGAGATTTATTTTGAGATAAAGATAAAGAAGTTAATTTTCCTAATGTAACTGTAGCTGAAAAAATAATCGCGGATATATGTTCCATCTCATTATTACGAAATAAACCTATAGGTATTTCTGCTTGGCTATCAGGTTTTAATATAAATTCTTTTTTTATATAACTATCAGTTTCTACATCATAATATGCTCCATATAACAATGCCATAATTGGATAAATATATTGATTTCCATAATTTATTTGGTCATAAGCACTTAATGCAATGATATAAGGTGTAGTATTATCTATATAATTTAATTTAGAATACTCGTTTAAGTATTTTTTACTTTTTGATAAAATAGCATTTGAATGTCTAACAATTGATTCATCTAATTCTTTATAAAAGTTCTTTTGTAAAAAAGGAGGTTCTAACATACTTAGAGTATCACCAAGGGTTCTTTCTATTTCTTGTTTTCCCTTTTGTTTTATGTTTGATACGACAGCTTCAATATATAATTTGTTTGGAGATTCTATGATAAAATCAGGTCTATCTTTGCTAAAGTCTATTTCAAAATTTAATTTTTTAAAAATAGCAAATAAATAAAATTCCCAAAAAGCTGAATGAAAAGTCGTTTGAAATTCTTTTACAATTTTATTGTCTCTATCTTCAAATCCCTCAATCCAATCTTTTAAAATTTCTTGTTCTCCTGTAAATTTTAAATTATCTCGAACTAATTTATACTTTGGATGTAGCTTTTCTTCTTCAATATTTAAATCTTCAAATATATCCAATTTTACTTCCTCGTATAACGCTACAAATCAATATAACATTTAAAGTGAGTCAATAAATTGCACGCAAGGTAATTTATTGGCTCCTCTGATTTGTTATGTATTTATTAACTCTTTTCTTTTATCAAGATAATCTTCAAAAGATAAATCTGAATAATGAATCATATGATCTATTACAGATCTAACATACCAATTTAATTCTTCAAATAGCTGTTTTCTCTCGTTTGTATTAGGTAATAAATTTTCTAAACGATCACCAATATGAACTATACGTGTTCTTAAGCCTATTTGTTTGCCAGTTTGGGAATCTATTTTACTAGTTAGTTCTTCGAATCTTTTTAGTATGTCTTGATATTCAGTAGAGTTTGTATCTTGTACTATGTATCTTGCAATAACTTTTTTAACATCTTGAAATTTTTTATATTCTGTAGGATAGGCTAGAAATTCTAACAAACTTAAAATTTGAACAAATTTAGAAGTTGCAGATTCTGTTTTTATGATTTGTGCATATAAAATCATAGCATGATTAACTAATTTACCAACTTCTCCATTTTTTGGGAATATATTCCACTCTGGCTGTGATAAAGCAAGTCCTAACCCTTTTGTTGCTTGAGCGTTAAAAACAGCACCAGAAATTAATTTGGATTCATTGTTATTAAAATTAACAAAAAGTACAGCTGACATATTGTTAACAAAAGTTTGGCTAGGAGAAGAAGGAAGGTTATCATTAGAAATATATGAAATTTTACAATATTTATATATAAAAAAATTGAGATACTTTTGAGTTATTGTTTCCGATAAATTAGATATTAGCTCTAAATGTTTTTCATGGCTATAATTAAATATATTATCCCATGATAATTTTATTGGTATGACAATAAGTGCATATTGATTTAAAGTTTCTATTGATATACCAGTAAGCTGAGATTGTAAAGATGACAATTCTGAAATTGAAAGTTCTGCTGGATGTTTTTCTCTTAATTTAGAAACTTCTATGCTTATTAATTTATGTTTTGATAAATTTAATCTACCTTCAGGATAAATCATTATTCCTTCAGGAAGAAAAATACTTCTATTCGTCGCCAATCTTGAAATTGGTAGTATTGCTATTTGAAAACCATCTTCTATATAATCTTTATATGCAGTCTGCAAGTCTCCTAAATCTATCTTTTCATAATTATCAGTGTTATACCAATGTTGATGATTTTCTGGAAATATTAAGTCAATATCTTGCTCATTTTCTACAACGATCTTAGATGGTTCATCATCTGGAAGCAACCAACAATGCAAACAATATTCACTACACCCTTTAATATAATCATAGGGAGGATAAAAATAATTGCTATTAATATCTGTATCAATGATTTTATATGGATTATTACAAGAACTACAAAGTCTAGTTATGTATAAATCGTAATCATTAATATTAATTCCATCTTTATTGATTTTCAAACTTAACTCCCTTAATATTCAAATACATTAGTTACTAAAGTATCAGTTTTATACATAACGACTGAGTTGAGAAATATTTGAGCCGCAGGGTCAAATATTTCTCTCTAATAATTTATTGTGCACCTTAATTTATGTCAGTTTTTTATCTCTTGCAAGAGTCCAAGCTGATGCATGTTGTGTAAATCCAATTTTTGGGTAATACTCTGTTGCATTTGGCGCAGATAATAAAATAATTTTACATTTTTTATTAAGTTGTTTCTGTGTCATATCTATAAGTTTTTTACCAATACCATGTTTTTGATATTTTTTATCTACTGCTAAATCAGATAAATAACAACAGTAATTATAATCTGTTACTGATCTTGCAACTCCGATAATTTTTTTATTATATATTGCTACTATTGTTATATCGGCATTTTTTAACATACCATCAATACACTCTATGTCATCAACAGGTCTTCTTTCACCTAAAGTTGAACGATTTAGTATGTCAATAAATTCACTAGCTGTAAGTTTTGGATTTAATTTATATTCTATATTCAATTTTAGTTCCTCCTATAATACATTTATAACTTCTCATCACTCAAAAGAGGATGAAAAAGTTATAAAAGTTGTGTTAGCATAAAGACAGTTGTGTTAGCTGCTTTTTGCAATTCACAGTCAATGGCACAAATTAAAGATCTGTTTGTCCTTGTCAGAAGATGACCCAACAAAGCCTATCTAATTTGGGCTAGCTAACTCACCTATGAAACGCTATTGGAGAGCTTATGTTCTACCGTTCTATAGAGTTAGGAGGCTGTGAGCACAACCCAAATATCAAGCAATCAAGAAGGAGTTATGTTTTATGTACTATGTTGGCATAGATATTGCAAAGAAAAGTCATGTTGCTTGTATTATGAGAGAGG
>NZ_FOXB01000053.1 GCF_900115615.1 Hydrogenimonas thermophila
ACTTTCATAGGTATCCTTTGATAATTGTTATTTTAACCAATTGGTGATTATTTGTCAAAATGACAATTATTGGAGATTCCGATGTCGATTCCATTTCGGGTATATTGACTTGTTTAAATAAGATGATACTATTGATCTCATCAAAAAGATTTTTAACTTTTTGTTTTTCTGGATCTATGAATTGGCTATCTTTTTATTTCTTGCTTTTTTTAATGGTGTGCTTAAATTTCAAAACTGCTAAATTTAACTCTATCGTTGTTTCACTTTCATCTGTCTCTAAACTATCATCTAAAATTTCAGCTATTATTTCACCGCTTTTTTGCATTAGAGATTGTTGCTCTTTTTTATCTGTAACTGAGGGTAGTTTTTTAATTGTCCTTGAGAGTTCTCTTATTTTTGTAAAAGTTTCAATTATTGCGATAGTTGCTTTTGTTGCTCTTTTGCTTTTTAAGATAGTAGCAAGCATATAAAGCCCTTTTTCTGTGAAGGCTTTTGGTAAAACTCTAGTCTTACTCAATTTTGTGGTGGAAAATTTCCACCGCAAATTTTCTAATTAATCTTTTGTAAGTTCAAAAATATAACTTTCATTTGGAAACTTGTCTGGATTATTTTTAACTGCTTTATTTACATCTCTGGTTTCTACCTCATAAACCTTTGCTACATCACTATCTAGTAGTACCTTTTGACCTCTGATTTCAATAATCAAATCTTCAATATTTTCAAATGCTATAATTAAGTGTTGAATTTTATTTTGGTTTGGCTTTGAAGAGGGTTAAAGGGGAGAGTTTGGGGTTCGGAGTTCAGAGTTCGGAGTTTGGGGTTCGGAGCTCGGAGTTCGGTTTTAATGGTTTAAGTCTTTCTACTATCTCTTCTTTTAGTTTTTCTATCTCTATTTTAGTTTTTTTCATACTATCTCTTTTTCATCAAAATCAATGTATTTATAAATTGCCAATATATTGATCGAATCATCATTTATTTTATATATAACCTTATATCCACAAACAACAAAATCTCTAATATTTTCTTTGTTTATAGTTGTATTTATTTTTCCAATGTATGGATAATGAGAAATAAGTTCTATTTTTCTCTTTATCTTTAGTAAGTACTTATTTGCAACCTCTTTATTGTCTTTAGATATAAATTTTTTTATGTTTAACAGTTGCTCTTTTGCTTGTTTTGAATAGATAATTTTCATTTGCCCAATAACTCACTCCATAGCTCGTCGTGCTCTATTACTTCTCCTTTTTTTATCTCTTGTAATCCTGTTTTAATCATTCTATACTCTTTTTCATAAGATATATCATCAATTATCTCTATCTCTTTTCCATCCTTAGACATATCATTTATCAAACTCATAAGCATCTCTATAGTGCTATTTTCTGCTCTGATGTGTAAAGTTTCCATATCCCACCTCTTGATATTTATATTTATTATATAATAATCTAAATCCTAACATATTGCTTTTTTAACGCTATTATATCAAAAACCTCTATTATCCGCTCCCATATTATCAATAAACAAAGTTAAAGTTATTGACTTAAGCAAAAAAGAAAGGCTGAAATTAGACTAAAGTCTAGACCCCTTATTCGGGGATGGGACTTCAGTCCCATAAATTATTTGGTGTTTCTTTCCATCTTCTTTTCATCTATGGTCTCACCTAAAGCTACATTTTGAGCTACTGTTCCGTCATATTTATGCCACTTCTGAAGATGTAGAAAAAGATTAGAACTATCCCAAAGCTAATCACAAAATCGGTCTCTTTGGTAAAGCCTAAAACTTCGTAAGCTGTTTTGTAGTATTCGTTGTTATGGATTTGACTGAAATCGCCTGCTAATGAGATGAATGACATACTTCTCTTTTAAGATCGGTTTTAGCTCTTTTAATTTACGGTAAATTTCTTGGTTCATTGTTTAATTTTTTACCTCTTTTTGATCTATATTTAGTATTTGACATACATTATCAAACAGTTTCATTGCAAAATCTAAAACCTCTTTTATCTTTCATAAGCTAAAATAGATTTTAGATTTTTCTAACCACTCTTTAGCACTCTGTTTATTTGGCATATAATACTTTCCCTTTTTGTAAAATATCTACTTTATAAAAATAGTCTTCTCTGTTTTCAACATTTTCTCTACTATCGGACAATACATCAAAACCAATTTTTTCTTTTTTCATCAAATCTCTCAATCTCATTAATGCTTCTACTTCAATATCTTCATCTTTTATTAAAAACAGATCAATATCACTATCTTCATTTGGCTCACCATAAGCGTATGATCCAAAAAGAATGATCTTATCAGGATTTAATGGCTTAAGTCTCTCTACTATCTCTTCTTTTAGTTTTTCTATCTCTATTTTAGTTTTTTTCATAAAAGTTACTCTTGCAAAAAAGGATTTATGATTTTAAGTTGATTTTCTACTTCTCTAATCATTGTAGCTCCTTTTGGATCATTAAAATTATACAACAATAAACTCTTCAATATATTTTAATCCATCATAAACTTTTTACTTATTTTCAAGTTCCTTTAATGCTTTTACTACAAAATCAAGATAGTAGTTATCTTCTATAAAACTATCTATAAGCTCTTGTTTTAAAGTTGGTTCGATATCTTCAATGAGATATTTTGTTTCTAAAATCAACTATTTGACGATATTTTTTACTTATTATTTCATCTTTTAAAAGATATTTACTCGCCTCACCTATGATTTCAAACTCTCTTATTATACTCTATCTCTAAACTTTCATATAAAGCCCTTTTTCTGTGAAGGCTTTTGGTAGAACTCTAGTCTTACTCAATTTTGAAAAAGTAAACTCTGACCTGCTTATTTTCTCAAAATTTCTACTAAATCATCCTGACCAAATATCTTGCAGAATGTTATCATTTTATCAACAGCTTTACCCAATACATCAGCTCTTCCAATGTCATTGACCATAAAGATGGTATCACTATTTTCTTCTTTATTGATCTCTACAAAGTTGAATCTTTTATAAAACTCTACTGCTTCAGGTTTACTATCAACTATCAAAGCTCTACATCCTATCTTTTTTTGTTGTACAAGTGCCAAAATATTTGCAAATGTCATTAGTATAGTTCCTACACCTTTATTGCATAAACCATTAAAAACACAAAGCCGTGTTATTTTTATAGCCGGTATAGAGTATTTCATAGAGTATGATATATCTAATTCATCAGCGAATTTAGTTCTTTCTATAGTAGCAACTGCAACAGAAATATAACCTAAAAAGTTATCATTATCATCAACATAAAAATATGTTTGAAAAAGCCCCTCTTTTTGGTGGCTATATGCAAACTGTTTTATATATTTTTCAAGATCAGGATTTTTGCAGGAAAACTTTTGCTTCAGTCTATCAAATTTACTTCGTGGAATATCGGAGAGTGCTACGAGTGATGGCATTAAAATCTTTTAACTTGCAGAAGGGAAAGGTTTTTTTAAAACATCATCTATGATTACTTTCAACTTCTCTTCTTTTTCTTTGATATATTCAGAAGATTGATTATCGCTAAACATTGAAAAGACTTTTTTTGCATCATTACCAGAGAGTAAAATACCGCTTTCCTCTTTAGAATTTTCATTTATATGTTTCACTGCCATATAAAACTCCTCGTATTGTTATTTATAATTATAGCATATAATAGGACAATTATATTTGATAAAAAGTAAACTCTGACCCGCTTATTTCATATTTCATATTTTTCTAAATTTACCCATTTTTTCTCTTTTTAATGGTGTGCTTAAATTTCAAAACTGCTAAATTTAACTCTATAGTTGTTTCACTCTCATCTGTCTCTAAACTATCGTCTAAAATTTCAGCTATTATTTCACCACTTTTTTGCATTAGAGATTGTTGCTCTTTTTTATCTGTAACTGAAGGTAGTTTTTTAATTGTCCTTGAGAGTTCTCTTATTTTTGTAAAAGTTTCAATTATTGCGATAGTTGCTTTTGTTGCTCTTTTGCTTTTTAAGATAGTAGCAAGCATATAAAGCCCTTTTTCTGTGAAGGCTTTTGGTAGTTTCCTTTTTCCTCCCCAACTTGAAGTCAAAAATTTCGACTTCAAATTTTGCCACTCATCATCATTTAATTCTATAATATATCCATTTGGGAATTTATCAGGATTATTTTTTACTGCTTCATTAATCCTTTTTACTTCTACATCATAAATTTTTACTACATCACTATCTAGTAATACCTTTTGACCTCTGATCTCAATAATCAACTCTTCAATATTTTCAAATGCTATAATTGAGTGTTATATTTTATTTTGGTTTGGCTTTGAAGAGGGTTAAAGAGGTTTGAGGTTTGAGGGTTGAGGGTTGAGGGTTGAGGTTGTAGGGGTGAGTAGTTAGGAAATTGAACTCTAATATCTGGAAAAAGTAAACCTCTGACCTGCTTATTTTCGTCTCTTAAAATAGTCTTGAAGATTTTATTTTGTCTATCAATTCAAATGAATATTTAGTATTTAATTTGTTTTTAGAATATATAAAATACTCCTGATAATTTTTTATTATCTCTCTCAAAGAATTAATATTTTGATTTGTATATTTTGATAATTCCTGTAAAGTTAAGCCACTATTTTTATAATATATTTTCACTACATTATCTTTAGTTAACTCATTTTCTTTTAAAAACCTATTTTCTTTTTGATAAAATACTTTTAACTTTTGTTTTAACTCAATAGCCCTTAATATATTGTTAAGACTACCTTTACTTTTTCCGTCCCATATTACAAAAGAATAATCACTATCTTTTGTCATAGCTTCATCTTTTTTTTCTTGTGCCTTTCTCCCTGTTAAATTATTTACTAATATTTTATTAACACTAAATTTATTTGATATTAAATTTCTTGGAATATCTAAAATTGTATAGACTGTGATATTAAAATAATTATTCTTAGCACAGTATTCTTGCACTAATTTATCAATACCTTTTGCATCTCCTACTAAAACTTGCATATTTTGAGATATAATCTTGTCTAAACTTCCTATTACCATACCATCTAGCTGTTTTATACTCATTGACCCACTTATAAACACTTTTTTCATCTTCTAACATCCTTAACAATTGCTAAAAAATAGTTTATTTTTTGATTGAAAGTATATTTGCAATTTGATAGGCTATATCATCAGGAATCTTTGATGAAGATGGAATGTATGACACTATAGGAGTAATAGAGTTTTGAATTAAATTTTTAACATAAAAATCAAAAATACTAGTAATTTCATCTAAGTAATTTTTTCTTTTCTTTAAGTCAAGTGGAGGATTAATAAAGTTTTTAATTTCAAATATTTTTTGTCCAAAATATGTATTTTTAGTATATAATTTATCTTGCCACTCAAATGTTAAAATATGAGTAGATATATTACCAAAAAAATCTACAATATTTTCAAATTCTTTATAAAAATCTAAAACAATGCCTTTTGAAATTAAGATATTATTATAATAAATTTCACAATATAAATTTGAAGTTTTTCTATTTTTATCTTCTAAATAAGACAAAATATGATTACTAAATATCCATTTGGAAATCTATCAGGATTATTTTTTACAGCTTCGTTAATCCTTTTAGTTTCAACTCCATACAAAGATGCTATATCTCTATCTAGCAGTACCTTCTGACCTCTGATTTCAATACTCAAATCTTTTACTCATTTTCAAGTTCCTTTAATGCTTTTACTACAAAATCAAGATAGTAGTTATCTTCTATAAAACTATCTATAAGCTCTTGTTTTAAAGTTGGTTCGATATCTTCAATAAGTTCTTTAACAGTAAATTCAACATCATCTAAATTAAATTTAGCAATCTCATATACTTTTTGAGCATTTAAACCAAAATATTTATGAGCTATTTTATTTCTAAAATCTACTATTTTCCTATAACCACCATCAACTAAACCATATTTCATTAGATAGTTAGTAGCCTCACCAATGATCTCAAATTCTCTAATTACACTATCCCAATGAGTAAAATTATAAAGTAAGCTTATTTTACCAAATGTTGTATTTATTGAGTAGCCGTTCTATAATTATAAAAATTGTTACTCCAACTCTAATTTCAACTTATTTAGAAAGCTACTAAACTTTGTCAATATAGCTTGATCGTTAAGTTTACGAAAATCTGTCTTTAAAAAAAATGGCGTAAAAACCTCTTTATCTATTTGTTCGTTATACCAAAATTCCCTTTCATATTCTTCGTCTACTGTTTTATCTATGCAATAATAGGCTAATTCACTGATAATTAAGCTTTTATGAAAAATAGCCCAAGGCTCATGTTCTCCAAATCCTTCTATCTTATCTTCAACAAGTCTTGGTGAAAATTGAAAAAATGCCTCTGCAACTCTATCTACAATATCAAACCTTTTAGCTTGTTCTAAAAGATACTCAACTTCTATGATTTGCTGTGGCGTATATCTATATAAGTCATATAATGTCATCTGTTCTTCCTAAACTCAACTAAATCTTTATACCTACTCTTAAATCAAACTACAACATTTTGTTGGACTATTGTGCTTGCACTCTCTGTGAGAAAGTCCAACTTCCGTATCGGGGTCGGGACTTTAAACTTTTTTATCAATTATTTGCAAACCATACCAATCAACCACAAATAAAGCAATAGATGATAAAATAGCAACTTGATTATTTACAATATATTTTTCAAGCTGATTTTGAAATATTTGTTTTTGGGTTACTGTCTGTTTTGCTTCAAAAACATTGTTTGCTATATAATTTGCTTTTTTTAAATGTAGTTTTATAATGCTAAGCCATAAATCTTTATTATATTTTTTTACTTGTTTGTATTGGTTATCTGATTCATTATGAACTCTATTTTTGTACTTTTTATCAAAAGTATTATGTATAAGCTCTTTAAAATCTATATTTTTAGAGATATGCCTAATAGATTCTACCATAGGATAATTAATATAAAGTTTTCCATACTCAGTTTCATTATTAAATAATTCTATCATTTCATCTACTGCTTCATTATTCGCTTGTGTATCATGTCCATCATAATCAAAAAATAGATAAATTTCTGCTACATCTTCTCTTTTTATATTTTCTAATTGCCCATTTTTTTGATTTTCTTTTAACAACATAAATATATCTAAATCTTCATCTGCTTTTATTTCGTTGTATAATTTATAAATATTATTAGCATATATCCCATAAATAATTGGATTATCTTCATTAAAAAAATATTTATTTAAACTATTAAAAATCTGTTCTTCAGTTCTTTCTCCTTCAAAGACTAAAAGAGTATATGCTCTATTATCCAAACAATCCTGCCCTATACATTTTTTCTATATTGTGAGCCTCTCTTAACTCTTTTTTAGTGCTTTTTGCAAGAGAGGTGATTTTATCTTCATACATAAAAAAGTAGCAATCAGGTCTTAATATATCATTTGACATAATAGAAGTATTATGAGTTGACAATATTACTTGCACGTCATATAATTCTTTCAATCTTTCAACAACTGTTTTTGAAAGTGAATGATGATAAAAAGCATCAAATTCATCAATAAATAAAAATTTACAATTATTATTTCTTTTCACTCTTTGATACCAATAATAAAATACAGTTAAAGAGATAGTCCCAGATGATGCCACTTCAACAAATGGTATTTTTTTATTTTCAAAAATAAAATTTATATCCCAACCTTCAGTATCCTTAATTTTTGCTAATTTACATCTAATTCCTACATCATTTAAAAACTTCTCAAAATCTTCTAAATAGCCATTTTTTACTATTTCATTGGTTAAAGATTTAGTACCTTGGTCATATCCTATATAAAATCTATCATCAAGATTTCTAAACAAAAGCATACTATCAACAAAATCTATAAAATTATAAAATATTTTGTTTTCCCTATTATCCTGTAATACTGCATTTGATTTAATATATTTGATAATTGATATATTACTATTAGTTAAGTTTTTATTTAATGTTTCACAACCTTTTGCAGTAGTTTGCAATAAATGTTCATTTGTATCTCCTCTTTTTATAGATGCAAATAGATTATTATTTATAAGAAGTTTTTCATCTAATATTGTCTCATTATCACTTTTTTCATATTCATACACTACTAAACTATCATCAAATTTAAACTCATATTTAAACTTTGCTGTTTTTTCACCACTATTAGCATTAAGATAGTTTACATATTTATAATTAGGAAATCTTTTATCAGTGATATGTGATACAATATCAAATACACCAAGTGCAAGATTTGATTTGCCAACGCCATTATATCCATAAATAATAGCTTTATTTACAATTTCATTTTTTATGCACTCTTTATTAAAGCTATATCCACGAACATCGCTCAAATCAAATTCTATTCTTTTTTCAAAACTTTTGAAGTTCTCTATTTCAATTTTTTTTAACACAATTCACCTTACTTTTATCATTTTTTATAATTATACCATATATCAACTTTATTTCCGTAAAAATTTTACGGTATCAAAGTTACCAAATGATTTGACTAAAATCACCTGCTAATGAGATGAATGGCATTATGACCGATATGGCAATAGTTTAATTTTTTTATCAATTTTAAATTTCCTTTTTTTCGAGTTCTCTATTTGAAAAAAGTAAACTGATAATACTCAAATCAAAGTCGAACAATAATATTTTTATCTGTTAACTCAATAAGCCTATTTTGTCTTATTAACTCTACTATATTTTCTATATTTTTGCTAAACAGCTCTAGTAATTCTTTGTTAGTTATATTACCGGT
This sequence comes from Hydrogenimonas thermophila, assembly GCF_900115615.1. NCBI lineage: Bacteria > Pseudomonadati > Campylobacterota > Epsilonproteobacteria > Campylobacterales > Hydrogenimonadaceae > Hydrogenimonas > Hydrogenimonas thermophila. The sequence goes on from NZ_FOXB01000053.1 coordinate 8,753, forward strand.
TGAAACATAGATTAGTTTATATGGCTTATTTGAGATCAGAAGAGATTCTATAAAATCCAAATCTTTACTAATAACAACTCTTTTTTGCTTTATAGAGATTTCATTTATTTGGCTAAAAGAAACTTCATTAAGCCACTTCTAACTTAGATATAGACTTTACATCAGCTAACTTTGAAGCATAAGCCAAAACTGCTAAAATATCCTCTCGTGTTAAGTCCTTTTTTAACGCTATTATATCAAAAACCTCTATTATCCGCTCCCATATTATCAATATTCAAAATGAAAGTTATAAACTTAAGCAAAAAAGAAAGGCTAAAAAAGCAAACCTATGACCCGCTTATTTTTCCATTGTATATTAAAATCCCTTGATTGCGGGACTAAAGTCCCGACCCCATATTGGGGATTGGACTTTAGTCCAATAAAAAAGTAAACCTCTACCCGCTTTTTGTTTTTGCCTTTAGGCGTGGGGAGTATGTCAATGGCTTCAGTGAAAGAAGTGGTATATACTCTTTTTATTTTTTTGGGTTATATCAAATTATGCTTTAAGTATTGGCATTTAAACAACTCCAATCATCTCTACAAGCTAAATCCTAAAACCTAAATCCATATTTTTACTACTTGGAATCTTTACATCTTTATACTCTTTAGGTATCTCTTGTGTTATTGTTCCATTTGGCAATTGAAAAAATATTTGTCCGTTCCTGCTGTAAACATTTGCAATTCCTTTTTCTAAATTTTCTCTTTGTGCTTTTTTTACTGCCTCGTTTCCGATTTTTAAAATCATTGCATCAAGATTACTCATTTTTATTTTCCTCATTCTCTTTTTAGCTTCTTTCATTGTGTACTCGATCATCTCGTTATCTTGAGCATTTGTTATCATTTGCATTGCTTTATATCCGCCATACAATACACTCAAATCATTATGCAATCTTTTGATCTCTTTTATATACTTTTTACAATCTTCCATATGCTATCACCCCTTGTTTAGTTTATCTCTTTTATCCAGCATCTCTTACCATCAAAAACAAGCCCAAAAGCTAAAATATTTTCATAACCTTTTCTTTTAGCTAAAGAGATGTAATCATTTTGCTTGATCTGCTCTACTGCTTTTTCTAAAGCCTTCTCTTTAGTCTCCTCCTCAAACTCATCTATCTCTTTTAGCTCCATTATGATGGCTGGTTTGGTTTTATCCTCTTTGTGAAGTAAAACTATGTCAACTCTTCCATAACCTGCTTCAGTGTTAGAGATAATCTCATACTCTCCACTTAGATTTACTAAAATTCCAAGCAAAAACATATGGTAAGAGTTCTCATTTCTTGTATCAAAATAACTTACTGTATCTCTAAGCAGGTATGAAAGGAGTTTTTCAAATAGTTTAATGTTAGCACTTGTTAGTGCATTTAATAGATCTTCAATACTCTCATTTCTAAAACTCTCTCTTACATAACTTGAAATGACATCTTTAAAGATCATTTGGCACTCTACATTTGTAGGTATCATTTTGCAATGTAAATACTCTTTATCACCGTCTTCTACTATATACTTCTCTTTACATTTTAAATATCCACTAAAAAATAGAAGTGAAAAGAGATTATCTTTCTCTTCAAGCTCTTTATCTCTAAAGGTTATATTTTTATTTACTTTTACCTCTATTGGCTCATCTCTTAAAAGTTTTTCAAGGTTTTGTTTGAAATCTTTTGATTTTTGGATTAGAGTGTAGAGAAAATCATTTGAAGAAGTGTTTGCCCAGTAGGGTTCAAATCTTTTTCTTTTTGTGAAGTTTAGTATGCTCCAAGGGTTTGTGATGATATGATCACCTATTATATAGCTGTTATACCATCGCAAAGCCTTTTGTTTTAACTCTTCTTCGATATCATAATACTCAAGTAACTCTATTGTTTCATCTTTTGTAAAACCACAACTTGTTGAGAGTTCATTTTCCAAAATTGTGATAGTCTCTATATTATTTAATCCACTAAACATACTTTCGCCACTTACTCTAAGTATTCCTGTAATTAGTCCCTTTTTTATATTTAGCTCATTTTGTTTAAAGACTGCACTTAGCATATTTCTAAAAAAGCCTATTGCCTCTTCATAGTACCCTTTTAGGTAGGATGTAATTATGGGGCTATCGTATTCATCTATTAAGACTATGCAGGGGTTTTTGTAATGAGAAGTTAAAACTATCGTTAAAGCTTTTAATGACTTTTCATAGTCTGTTTTTTTAGCTTTATTGCTAAGAATATTTTTTATAATTCTTTTTTCTTCACTATCAGTTATAGTATCTAAATCTATATCTTCCATC
>NZ_FOXB01000054.1 GCF_900115615.1 Hydrogenimonas thermophila
CTTTATCTACTATCTCAAAAAAATCATATAATCTTGATCTCCCAGGTATTCGTATAAACTCTACTCCTAGTAATTTTTTTATCTCCTTCCTTTTAGCATTTGCTTTCATCCATTTATATACCTCTATTGGATTCTTTGCTCCCATTAATATAGCTATTATCGATAAAAACATTATTACCGGCAAACTATACTGTCTTCCCTGTGGTCTTGCCTGTTCTGATATATGCTCTTTTAAAATTTTCAATAATTCTGGCTCCATTTTTTCTCCCGATATAAATATACTTTTTTGGCTTTATAGCAAAAAGTATTCCTTAGTATCGGAATGGGCTATTTATTTAAAAAATGGTTTTAGAAGTTTTGATTTAAGTGCTCTTTTTTAAAAGTAAAGGTATAATCAATATATCTCTTGAAAATAAGTTTATTAATTTAAAATAACAAATAACACTAGTTTATTTTCCATATATTTATTATAAAGTTTTAATATGACAATAGAACGAGTATATATATTGGTATTTAGATCATTTCAGTGGTTTGTATTAAATATACCTAAATTTATTAGAAAACCCATAATGAATATATTATCTTTCATAATATATTTATTTGATAAACGTCATAGGAATTATGCTTTAGCAAATCTTGACCTTGCATTTGGTGATTCAATGGATAAAAAAGAAAAAAAAGCAATAGCTTATAGTACATATAAAAACATGTTATATAATATAGCTGATTTTATAAAAAATCAGGGAGCTTCAAAAGAAGATATAATAAAAAAGGTAAAGTTTGAAAATGAAGATATTTTATTTAATATAAAACAAACAAAACAACCTGCAATTTTTATAACTGCTCATTATGGAAATTGGGAGTTATTATCTTTAGCACTTGCTACACAGCTTGAAAATGGTCTAAGTATTGTAGGACGACCTCTTGATTCAAAAGTAATGGATAAAATATTAAAACAAAATCGTGAACAATTCAATATACGTCTTATTAGTAAATATGGTGCTTTAAGATCTTTAATGCGTGAAATAAAAAAAGGAAGAAATATTGGACTTTTAGTAGATCAAAGTGTAAAACAACATGAAGGTATAGAGATAGAGTTTTTTGGACACAAAGCAACACACATAACTAGTGCGGCTCTTTTGGCAAGAAAATTCAAATTACCAATTATTCCAGTATTTATTACAACTCAAGATCACAACTCATATACACTTACTTTTTATCCTGCTATATATACTTTAGAAACAGATGATATGAATAAAGATATTCGTAAAAGTGTGGAAGCACAGGCAAAGATTACCGAAGATATTATTCGGAAAAAACCAGATGAATGGTTTTGGCAGCATAGAAGATGGAAAGAGTTCTATCCTGAAATTTATAAAAAGGCTTGATGTGAGTAATGTTTTAATAATTATACCTGCAAGAGGCGGTTCTAAAGGAATACCAAGAAAAAATTTACGAAATCTTGCAGGAAAACCACTTATAAAATATTCAATAGACACAGCTTTAAATTCTAAGTATCGTCCAGATGTTGTTGTTTCAAGTGATGACGATGAAATTTTATCAATTACAAAAAAAAGTGGTGCTATTCCTTTTAAACGAGACAAGGATAATGCAACAGATAAATCTACATTAGATCCAGTGATTTATGAAGTCTATACTGCAATGAAAGATAAATCAAAAAAAAACTATGATATTGTCGTTACTATGCAACCAACATCTCCTTTGTTAAAAACTTCTACACTTGATAGAGCAATTGAGAAAATATTAACTTCTCAAACAATAGATACTATTATCTCAGCTATAGATGATACTCATCTTACTTGGAAAAAAGTAGATGGGAAATATTTACCAAATTATGAAAAACGGCTTAATAGGCAATACTTAACACCAATTTATAAAGAAACAGGAGGATTTTTAATAACAAAAAGTAAATTCATTTCACCAAATAATCGCATTGGAAAAAGTGTTGATTTATTTTTACTCGAAAGTTCTGAAGCTATAGATATAGATACATATGAAGATTGGAACATTTGTGAATTTTATTTAAAACGTAAGAAAATACTTTTTGTTGTTTCTGGCTATCCTGAAATTGGATTGGGACATGTGTATAATACGCTTATAGTTGCAAATGATATATTAAATCATGATTTAAAGTTTTTAGTTGACAATAAAAGTCAGCTTGCATATGATATTGTAAATAGTAAAAATTATCCAGTTTACATACAAAAATATGATAATATCATTGATGATATTTTAGAACTTAGTCCTGATGTAATTATAAATGATTGTTTAGATACAGATAGTACCTACATTAAAAGTTTAAAACAACATAATATTAGTGTCATAAACTTTGAAGATCTTGGCTCTGGTGCAGAGTATGCAGACCTTGTTATTAATGCTATCTATCCTGAAAAAATGATTCTGCCAAATCACTACTATGGACCAGATTATGTTCTTCTAAGAGATGAGTTTATTCTTTCTGCCAAACATAAAGTCACTGAAAGTGTAACTAATGTTTTAGTAGCATTTGGTGGGGTTGATCCAAATAATTATACTTATAAAGTAATTAAATCAATTTATGACTATTGTATTGATAAAGAGATAACTATACACGTAGTTACTGGATTTGGATATGATAAATATGAATCTCTTAAACCTTTTGATAGAGTTAAAATACATAAAAATGTAAAAAATATTTCTGATTATATGGTTATGGCTAATATTGCTTTTATATCAGCAGGTAGAACAGTATTTGAAATAGCATCTATTGGAACGCCAAGTATTGTTTTAGCTCAAAATGAGAGAGAACTAAAACACTTTTTTGCATCTGAATCTAATGGCTTTCTTAATTTAGGACTTGGAACACAAGTCTCAAATCAAGATATTCTTTCTCATTTTAAAATACTTGTTGAATCAACATCAACTAGACAGTATATGCAAAATCTAATGCATAAACATGATTTAATTGGTGGTCGTAAGCGAGTTAACCTACTTATTAATCAATTTTTGGAGAAATTATGAAAATTTTAGAACTTTTTAACACTCATAACTATTGTAGTAATAAAATAATTCGTCCATATATAATAGCAGAAGCTGGTGTTAATTATGAAGGCAGCATGGAGTTGGCAAAAAGGCTTATTGATGAAGCCAAAGAAGGTGGTGCTAATTCTATTAAATTTCAAAGTTATAAAGCTCATACATTAGCTTCAAAACACTCTCCGGCTTATTGGGATACAACAAAAGAGCCAACAAAAAGTCAATATGAACTTTTTAAAAAACATGATAGCTTTTGGAAAAAGGAGTTTGAAGAACTAAAAAAATATTGTGATACAGTAGGTATAGAGTTTTTATCAACCCCTTTTGATATTGAGTCAGCCAATTTTTTAAATGATTTAATGGATGTTTATAAAATATCTTCTTCAGATATAACTAATAAACCTTTTATAGAGTATATTTGTAAATTTGGAAAACCTATTTTACTTTCAACAGGTGCAAGTGATTTTTATGAAATTGCACAAGCTTATCAATGGATACATCGTCATAACATTCCATTAGCACTTTTACATTGTGTATTAAACTATCCTACACCAGATAAAAATGCAAATCTTGGTATGATAAAAGGACTTTATAGTCATTTTGGCAAAGACTGTATTATAGGGTATTCTGATCATACCTTACCAAACTCAATGAAAAATCTTGAAATTGCTACATTATTAGGTGCCATAATCATAGAAAAACATTTTACTTTTGATAAAACTCTTCCTGGGAATGATCATTACCACGCAATGGATAAAGAGGATTTAAAGCAGTTCCATAAAAGATTAGATACGCTTTTTGAAATTATTGGTTCATTTGAGCTTGAATCAATAACTGATGAAGAGCCTGCTCGTAAAAATGCAAGACGAAGTTTAGTAGCTGCTAGAAATATTTCGAAGGGTAAAATAATAGAGGAAGAAGATTTGACATTTAAACGTCCAGCACATGGTATCTCTCCTCAGTTTATTGATGATGTAGTTGGGAAACAGGCAAGTGTTTATATTGAAGAAGATACACCTCTTACCTGGAATATGATAAATGTCTAAACGTGCTGCTGTATTTTTTATTGCATCGCCTTTACACTATCTTGCTGCACAAAGTATAATGAGACATTTTGAAAATGATGCTGATGGTTATATCTTTTATGTAAAACCTATGCTGGAAGAGATCATAGATAAAGCACAGTGGTTTGAGACTGCTTATATGCCATGGCCAAGGCATGATCCTTTACCTGGTCTTTTTGGACGAATGAGACGTATAAGAGAGAATCTACATAAAGTTGTAAGTAGAGTAAAAGATTATGAATCAATTCATATACATGCACATGAGTATGACACTGAAGCTTATAACTATTTTATAAATTTTATTCCTAAAGCAATAAGTGCTGATATTCATTTTAGAATAATTCCTGATGGTATTGCTAATCTTTCACTTCATCCACTCTCTTTTTCAAAATATGCTTGGCATTGTCTAAGAAAAGTAAGACAGATATTTTTATCTGAACTTAATTATAGATGCTTTAATGGAGATCGTTTAGGTACACAAGCAGATTTTATTGATAGAATATATGTTTTACCAGGATTTGATCATCCTTATGATTCATCAAAGGTCAAAGAACTTCCTTCTCTTATAAATTGTAAAGTTTCCAAGACTAAAATCAATAGAGAAAAAAGTGCTTTAATAGTTGGACAATGGTTAGTTGATTTTGGACAGTTAACTGAAAAGGAAGCTTTAGAGATTAAGTTATCCATATATAATTGGCTAAAAGAAAATGGTATTAAACAAATTTATTTTAAACCACATCCACGTGATAGCCGCTATGAACTGATGATGCCTGATTATAAGATAATTGATACAAAGAAACCTATAGAGTTAATTATGTCACAACAATATTTTGATATCGTTATTAGTGTAAATTCTACTGCATTATTTACAGCAAAAATGATTTATGGTGATTCAGCACGTGTATTATCATTTGGTCTATCTAAATTAAAGTTTAAGTCATTAAAAATGAGAAAAGGCTTAATAAAACAGATGGAAAAGTTAGGAATGGAGATTTTATGATATTGGCTTCTAAGTTTATGTTATTTGGTTTCTATCTATTTTCATTTTCATATGTACTTTCAAAGGCTTTTGCCAATATTTCTTTAGCAATATTTTTTATAGGTTACATTTGGACTTTAAAGATACAATGGCAACATTTTTTAAAAGATCCTCTTTTTAAACTTTCTATAATATGGTTTATATATTTACTTTTTGAGATTGCTTGGGGCACTTATCTTTATCCAAATACATTTTTATTACAAGCAAAAAACTTTTTTGTATTATTTAGTTTCAGCCTAATTCCTGGTGTGGCTTATATATTAAAAGGTAATCAGCAACGTGTTGTACTATCGCTTATACTTTTTCTTACAGGGTTTTTAATACGTTTATTTTATGATGCTAATATTTTATCTCCTGGACCATTTTTGGATTATAGAGAATATATTTTTAGTACAGATAAAAATTTTGCTGCAATTATTATAGATACTACAATGGTAGGAGTTTTACTTTTTAGTACATATTTTATTATTGATTTTATTCAAAAAAAAAATACAGTTGCTATTTATAATATTTTAATATCTTTAGTTGTACTTATTCCAACTATTTTAGCTTGGTCATCTCTAAATTCACGAGCGGCTTGGATTAGTTTAGCTATTTCATCCTTATTTATAGTAATAATTTTGATGTTTCAAACAAAGCAACAAGGTTTTACTAAAAAATATGCCATAGTATTTTTTATTTTTTTTATTTCAGTTATTTCACTTGCTTTATTGGTAAGAGGTGATATGATTATTTCAAAATTAACTTCTGAATCTAAAACTTGGCAGGCAATTTTATCTATGGATTTGGAAAATATACCAAAAACATCAATTGGTTTGCGTATCCATATGTGGCATTATGCTATTCAGTTGTGGTTACAACATCCACTATTAGGACATGGTCTTAATATAACTCATTTAACTTCTAATATTCCTGCAGAAATGGGATTTAAAGGTTTTGCTAACCTCCATAATGCATATTTAGAGATTTTAGCTCGTACTGGTTTGATTGGTCTTATTTTTTATATTTCTGCACTTTTTATTACACTAAAAGCAGTTTTTAAAGCCTATACCCAACACTATATTCCTCTGTTTTTGTTTATTTTTTTCATTGAAATTCTATTAATTTTTCTATTTAATAATGTATCAGTAGGATTCATTTTCTTTCAGCATGGATGGCAGTATATAGTACTTTTTGGTGGTATTGCATATAGTTATCGCTATGCACAGATGAAACCTGAAGGAGAATAATGAAGAGAGTTTTAATTGTACGAATGAGTGCCATAGGCGATGTAGTTTTTGCTTCTCCACTTATTGAAGCAATAAAAAAAGACTATCCTGATGCTAAGATTTTTTGGTTGGCTGAACCAATAGTTAAAGATCTTCTAAGGTGTGATACTGATATAGAAGAAGTTATTGAGTTCCCAAAAAATAGGTTTAAACAACTCTGGAAAGACAAGAAAATTATTACTCTTTTTAAAGAACTTAGTTACTTTTCAAAAAAACTGAAGTCTTATAATTTTGATACTGCAATTGATGCTCAAGGGTTACTTAAAAGTGCGATAATTGCTTGGTTTAGTGGTGCTCCAGTGCGTTATGGTTTTAAATCTAAAGAGTTTAGTCACCTTTTTCTTAATAAAGTAACAGATAAGGGTGGAAATAGTCAGCATATTAGCTCAGAATATTATCATCTTATACGTTTTATGGGGCTTGATAATTCAGTTTCACTCTCTCTTAAGCTCTGCTCAAAAGCTTATGATAATGCAGATATTTTAATAAAAACATACGATTTGAATAATGGATTTATAGCATTGACTCCATTTACTACGCGACCACAAAAACATTGGTTTCACGATTCTTGGAAAAAACTTATTCATATGTTACAATCGTACTTTAATCTACCAATTATAATATTGGGTTCTGAAGCAGATAAAGAGAGTGCACAGTATATTACTCAAGGAACATCAGCAATTAATTTAGCTGGTAAGACTAAAATTGATGAAGCTGCAGCACTTTTGAAAAAATCTTTATTAATTATTGGAGTTGATACTGGGCTTACTCATATGGCAGTTGCACAGATGAGACCAACCATAGCTCTTTTTGGTGCAACAGTTCCTTATACTAAGACAGATAATCCATATGTTAAGGTTATATACCATAAATTTGAATGCTCTCCTTGTCGCAGACGGCCTATATGTGCAAATAGATTTGATTGTATGCAAGCTATAAGTCCAGAGGAAGTGGTAGAGACAGCAAAATCACTTATTAAGGTAAATATATGACGATTTTGCATATAGAAGCAGGTAAAAATCTTTATGGTGGTGCAAAACAGGTAGCATATCTTATTGAGGAACTTCAAAAACGTGGAACTAATAATATTCTTATATGTCCTATAAATAGTGAAATAGCAAAAGTTTGTAAGCCTTTTTGCATAGTTGAAGAGATACAGATGAGTGGCGACTTGGACATTAGTATGATTTTTAGAATAAAAAAAATCATTAAGTTCCATAATGCAAATATCGTTCATGTTCATAGTAGACGCGGTGCTGATATAATGGGAATGGTTGCTGCTAAGTTATCAAAAACTCCAGTAGTTTTATCTAGACGTGTTGATAATCCAGAGCCTAAATTGTGGGCAAAGTTTAAGTACTCTTTTTATGACCATATAGTTACTATTTCAGAAGCAATCAGAAATGTATTGATCAGTGAGGGTGTTAAATCTGAAAAAATAACGACGGTTTATAGTGCTGTAGATAGTAGTATTTATGATAAACCATGTTCAAAAACTTATTTTTTACAAGAGTTTAAACTTCCTGAAAATACGAAAACAATTGGTGTAATAGCTCAATTGATTCCAAGAAAAGGACACAAGTATTTATTACAAATAGTACCTGATATTATAAAAATTTTTCCAAACCTTCATATTCTATTTTTTGGGAAAGGTCCTATAAAAAATGAGTTAGAAGATATTATAAAAACTAAGAATCTACAAAATAATGTACATATGATTGGTTTTAGAGATGATCTATTACAATGGATTGGATGTCTCGATCTGGTCGTTCATCCTGCACTAATGGAAGGTCTTGGTGTATCGCTGTTACAGGCTGCTGCAGCTGGTGTGCCAATAATAGCATCACCATTTGGAGGTATGCCTGAGATAGTTCACAATAATGTGAATGGTTTTTTGGTAGATCCACACGATAGTAAAACTTTATTCGAAAAAATTTCTTTACTTTTAAATGATCAAAATCTTTCAATAAAATTTGGTAAAGCAGGAAAAGAGATTGTAAAAAGCAAGTTTAGTATTGAAAGTATGGTAGATGGAAATTTATCTATATATAAAAAGGTTCTTTCATGAAGATTCTATATATTCTTCATAGCCATACATTAGGTGGTGCGGAAAAACATTTAATAACTTTAATGGATGGTGTAAGTAAGTATGGGATTACTCCAATTTATGCTGGACAAACTAATAGTTGGTTACACAAAGAAGTTCAAAAAAGAGGATATAGATTTTATAATGTACCAATGCATGGTTTTTACGATATTGTTTCTATGACTAAATTAGCTATGATTGCAAAAAAAGAGAGAGTTCATTTAATTCATGGTCATTTAACAAGGGGTGCATTTTATGCAGGTATAACCTCAAAACTGAGTCGTATTCCTTCTATTGCTACTGCACACTCAACCAATGCTGGTAAACATTTTGGACATGTTAAACATATTATAGCTGTAAGCGAAGCAGTAAAAAAATTTTTAATTCAAAAAGGTTATAGTTATACTAACATTACTAAAATATATAATGGTATTGAAGATCAATATGAAAACTCTTTCACAAAAAGAGCTGAAAATAGAGAATTATTTGAAATAAAGGATGACGAGATTGCACTTTGTGTTATAGGTCGTTTTTTAAAAGATAAAGGGCAGGATATAGCAATAAATGCATTGAAACAATGTAAAAGCAAGAATTTAAAACTTTTTTTAATAGGATATGATCAAACAGAGTGGGGAAAGAATATACACAAAATAGTTAATGAGCTTAATCTATCTTCTAAGGTTATTTTTACTGGACAAAAAGATGATATTCCTGCTTTATTATCTGCAATGGATATTTATCTTATGCCATCTAGACGAGAAGCTTTTCCTTTGGCTTTATTAGAAGCTTGTAGTATGCAAAAAGCAATTATAGCATCCAATGTTGGTGGAATACCAGAAATAATTGAAAATGATAATAATGGATATTTATTTGAATGTGAAAATATAAACGAACTCGCAAAAGCTATTGATATATTAGCAAATGATAAGTATAAACGCAAAAAGTTTGGTGATTTAGCAAGAGAAAAATTTATAGAAAACTTTACTTCAGAACAGATGATAAAAAATACTATAAATCTTTACCAAAAAATTATAGGGATATAATATGGCTGGAATTACAATTCTTATGTATCATCAAATAGGTAAATTCCCACCTATGAAAGATCATAGAGCTACCTACTGTGATATAAATAGGTTTAAACAACAAATGTGGTATTTGCATAAATTTAAATATAATGTAATATCATTAGATGAATTGGTTAATATTTTTCAAAATAAAAAAAGTATTCCCTCTAAAACTGTTGTACTTACATTTGATGATGGATATGAAAATTTTTTAACACAAGCAGTTCCAGTTTTAAGTAAATATAATTTTCCAGCCATTGTTTATGTGGTACCTTCATTAATTGGCAAAAAAGCAGAATGGCTTGCACTGGATGGACATCCTACTCCACAGATGTTAACACTTGAGCAACTAAGAGAAGTAAGAAATCTTGGTTTTCAAGTTGGATCGCACAATCTTGTTCATGAACGTATGGCTCAAAAAACACTTAAAGAGCAAATATATGAAGTTATAGAAAGCAAAAAAATTTTGGAAGAATTACTCCAGGAAGAGATAAAACATTTTTGTTATCCTTATGGAAGTTATAATATTGATTCTTTAAAAGCTGTAGAGGCTGGAAATTATACTACAGCAGTTACTTGTCAGCGTGCTGCTGCAACACCTGATTTTGATCTATTAGCTTTGCCTAGAAAAGCAATATCTTTTGGTGATACACTCCTTGGTTTTATTTTTAAACTTCATGCTAAAAATCTTCCCAAAAGTGTTCCTTTACATAGGTAAAGATTTATTTTTGTTTAATCTATAGGGTGTAATAACTATTTTTATAATTTAAATTTACCTTAACTTAAAGTTTGATTTGTCTTAGAATGTAAGTTAGTTTACACTATCGGAATGGGCTAACTACTTCGTAAAAGAGCTTTGATTGAGTCAATTAACGACTAACTTAAAAATATTGCTATGCTAGAGCATACAAGACATAGAAGTCCTATTAATGTGTCAAGTGCAACCCAAAAATGTACCACCCACACAAAGTGAAAATGCACCACTTTTTTACAAAGATTTATCCAGTCCTAAAAGAACACCAGCTTTTCTTTTCTGCTTAAGCCTGTAACTTTCACCTTGAATATTGAGTATATGGCTATGGTGAATAAGCCTATCAAGTATAGCTGTAGTATTGATAAAACCGTTGATAATCAAGAGACTACAACACATTACTATATATCAAATGAGTATAATGATGCTAAAACTTTTTTAACAAAAATTCTTTGTGAATGGAGTGTTGAAACAATGCACTTTTACAAAGATACTGCATTAAATGAAGATAAATGCAAAGTCAATAAAGGTGCTTTTGCATTATCTATTCTTAGAAG
>NZ_FOXB01000055.1 GCF_900115615.1 Hydrogenimonas thermophila
TCTCATTAGTCGTCATTTTTTTCCTCCAACTCCATAAAGAGCCATATTATCGGGGTTTTCTCCACTAATTAGACCAATAAAAATTTCAAAGATATTCGCTAGTTCATCAACTTTTTCATAAAAGTAAAGCAAAATAGATTTCATATGCATTAATCCATACATAAAGAAGCTTTGTTCTTTATGTTCATGCTTTAAAATATCGATAGGTTTTTTCTTAGCTTTAAGAATGCCAATAAAATAACTCCATACAAAAGAGAGTGAGATTAAGCCAAAGAGCAAAGTAATCTTTTTACGGTCAGTCAAATGAGTCTCTTCAAGGTTAAAACCTCTTTTTTTTAATGCACTAAAAAGCACTTCAATTTCCCATCTTTGCTTATATATAGCGATGATACTCTTCTTTTCAACATTTGATACCACAATGATTAACTCACCTTTTTCATTTTTTGCACCAGCTATTCTTAACCCATCAATACCATACATTACATACTTTTTTTAAATGCAAAAAGCCTTTATTTGGTACTTTTGCAAAAAGAGTTGATACTTTTTTACCATTTACCAATGTATTGTTTCTTACTCTTATTACAAAGGGGATCTCTCTTCTTTGAAGCCAAGCAAACCACTCTTTTCCTATAAACTCTCTATCTGCTAAAAGCACTTCAATCTTTTCTACTCCAAAAAGATTGATAAATTCTTTTACTATTCTAATCCTATCCCTGTAACTACTATTACCTCGCTTCTTATCTAAAAGATACCATAATATCGGTACCGCTATACCTTTATACTTCACGGCTAATACCAAAATATTGATATGGGTTTTACCAAATTTCCAATTGGTCCTATCCATGATTAAAGTCCACTTCTCACTCTTTGGTAAAAAACTTGCTAACAGCCTTGCAAACACTCTCCTATCAAACTCAAACTTTTGAAAAAATCTTGTTACTCTTCTATAGTTCGCTTTATCTTCGAGCTTTGAGTTTAAATAACTGGCTAATCTTTTTAGATTTACACTCCTCTCTTGTATAATTGCCATTATCAAAGCTACTATGACATGAACCCGTGCTTTATGCCAACCTGTCAATTCTTTGATTTTAAGCTCTAATTTGATACGATCTCCCTCTATTTTGTTTACTTTTTTCATAACACTATTTTATCAAAACTCCATTCTCTGTGGAGTTTTGACGACTAGTGAGATAAAATTTAAAGGATTATAATGACACTTAAAGAGATGGATCAAAACTATGTTTTGCAGACATATGCAAGAAATTATGTCAATTTTGTAAAAGGCGAGAATTCTATACTGTATGATGAAGATGGAAAAGATTATGTTGATTTTGGCAGCGGTATTGCTGTTTGCAGTGTAGGTCACGGTAATCCGCGTTTAGCAAAAGCGATTTGTGATCAGGTATCAAATATCACTCATATTTCAAATTTGTATCTTATAGAGCCACAAGCTCGTTTAGCAAAACGTCTTGCTGAGTTAAGTGGAATAGATGCAGTTACTTTTTTTGCCAATAGCGGTGCTGAAGCAAATGAAGGTGCCATTAAAATGGCAAGGAAGTATGGTGAAGTAGAAGGAGAGGTAAAGCGATATAAGATTATTACCCTTGAACACTCTTTTCATGGTCGAACCATTACTGCACTTAAAGCAACTGGGCAAGAGTCTATGCACAACTACTTTGGACCTTTTCCAGATGGTTTTGTTTATGCTAAAAATATTGCTGATATCTATAATCATATTGATGACCATACTGTTGCTGTAATGATTGAATTGGTGCAGGGTGAAGGTGGTGTTCAACCTATGCAAAAGCAAGAGGTTCAGGCTTTAGCAAGTGAACTAAAAAAACGTGACATACTTTTAATTGTTGATGAAGTACAAACGGGAATTTATCGTACTGGTGAACTTCTTGCAAGCAATCTTTATGAGATTACACCTGACATCATCACTCTAGCAAAAGGTTTGGGCGGTGGTGTACCTATAGGTGCTATTATGACAACACATAAAGAGATTTTGAAAACTGGTGAACACGGAAGTACATTTGGAGGAAACTATCTTTCAACGCGTGCAGCACTTGAAGTTCTCTCTATTTTGGAAGAGCATAAAAACAGTGGTGAGCTTGACCATATAATGATTATGTTTGAAGAGAGACTAAAAGAGATAGCAGATAAATACTCAAATCTTTTTGAAAAAGAGGTTGGTGTAGGGTTTATGCGAGGTTTGCGTGTAAAAGAGGGAAGAGATGCTGGTGAGATTATTAATGCGGCTTTTGATAATAGAGTTATCGTGTTAAAAGCTGGTAGAAATACAGTAAGATTCTTGCCTGTTTTGACAATGACTAAAGAGGAGATGCTACTTGGCTTTGAACGGTTTGAGTCTGCGCTCTCTAGCTTGTAGTCTGTTTGCAGCTACTTCTCTTTATGCGGGGGAAGCAGATGAACTGCTCTCATCACTAAAACTTGAGACTTTGCAACTAAAACTTAACAAAAATAGCAGTGAGAGTGGAAAATTAGAGTATAGTTGGATAAATTCAATTAATGTAAGCTATGGTTATAGTAGCTCTAATCAGTTTGGTAGAACTTTGACCAATAAGTCACTGTCGGTTAGTGTGGATCAGCCCATATTTAAGAGTGGTGGGATTTGGTATGCAGTTAAGTATGCAAAAGCTACCAAAAGAGTAGGTGATCTTAGTGTAGAGGCTGAAAGAAGAGCATTGATTAAACAGGTTGTATCGACACTTTTTAATTTAAAGAAGAGTGAATACCAGATCCAAAAGCAAAAACTGCTTATTGAGAATGATAGAATTGATATTGAGAGAAAAAAAGAGCAGTTTTTAAGCGGTGATCTTGATAGTGGTTTTTTGGATCAGGCAATCTTGAAAAAGAATCAAGATATGATGACATTATATTCTCTTCAAGATACCAAAGCACAACTTGAGTCAAATTTTAAAAATCTTAGCGATCTAAACCCAAACAGTGTTACTTTGCCTAAATTTACACTGATGCAAAGAGATGACTTTATAAAAAACAATGTTGATCTGGCACTTGCAAAAGAGCAGATCGTTCAAAAAGATTATTTCAATACAATGACTTGGACAAGATATATGGTTACTCTTTCATTGCAAGCAAGCTATGTTAAACCATATGAGTATAGTTCTGCATTTCCAACTTCACTACCAAATGCTCTTGATCCCTATTATACTTATGGATTTAGGATTTCACTGCCTATAGACATTACTTCCTATCACAATATACAATCTACCAAAGCTGACTATTTAAAAGCAAAAATAGAGCTTTCAGATAAAAAAAGAGAAGCTGAAAATGAGTATAGTGCTGTTTTAAAGCGTTTAGATGTTATTGATAAAAAGTTAAAACTGGCAATTGATGATGAAAAGCTCTACTCATCTTTAGTAGAGAGTACCAAAGAGAAGGTAAAAGCAGGGGAGATGACACTTTATGATCTGAAAACAATGGAAAACTCAAAAATGATACGAAAAATTGATCAGAAAATTTTTGATTTAGATAAGCAGTTAGTTTTGTTAGATCTTTATGAGAAGAGTTATGAAGAGATTCAGTGAATATATGAATGAGTGGCTTTATGGGAAAGAGGGCTACTACTCTACATTTAAGTCGATAGGGCGAGAGGGAGATTTTTACACTGCTGTTTCAACAAGCCGTTTTTTTGGCGCAACTATCTCTCACTATATGATCTCTCTTATTAAATCAGGAAAACTAAACCAAGATCTTCATCTTATTGAGATCGGTGCACACCAAGGCTATCTTTTAGCAGATATGATAGAGTGGATTGCTCAAGAAGCACCTGAACTGCTTGATACTATGAAGTTTGGAATAATAGAACGGTTTGACTCTTTGAAAGAGGCTCAACAAAACTATTTTAAAAACCGTTTTGGAGATGCCATAGAGCTTAATCACTACAGCGACCCTAGTGAAGTTAATGCTAAAGAGGCTTTCATTGTTGCAAATGAGATTTTTGATGCATTTGCTTGTGATCTTATCTATAAGCAGAAGATAGCACTGGTTGATGAAGAGACTCATACCATTCACTTTGAAGGTGAAGATGAAGAAGTATTTGAAATTGCAAATAGATATGGACAGACAAAAGGTGAGGTAGCAAAAGGGTATGAATCTTTTGCGTCTTCACTTTATAAAGCAGCCCAAAAAATTGTTTTTGCTACATTTGATTATGGAGAAAAAGAGCCTAGAACAGACTTTTCAATTCGTATTTACAAAGGGCATGAAGTTTATCCTCTTTTTGAAGAGGGACTTGATTTAAAAAGTCTGTTTGGCAAGAGTGATATTACTTATGATGTTAATTTTTCTCATCTTATTGATGCATTTGAAGAGAATGGCTTTTCTACTTATGCATATAAAACACAACTTAGAGCATTAACAGAGTATGGTTTGCCTGAGTTACTTGAACAGTTAGCAAAACTTGGCAATCAAACTCTATATTTAAGAGAGCTTAACAAAATTAAAACCTTAATAGATCCTACAATAATGGGAGAACGTTTTAAACTCGTTGAATTTCATAAGAACATTAGTTAAAATAAAAGTATGAAGAGAATTATAGTAATTTTAGCAATTTTATCATCACTATTGTTAGCTGACAGTGTCAATGGATGGCAGCCTTTACATGAATCAGTATATAAAAGTGATTTTGAATTGATGAAAAAGATTGTAGAAAAAGGGGATTGTGATATCGATTTACAATCTAAAGCTGGTATATCTCCTTTGCATATTGCAGTAAAGACACGCAATCTTTTGATGGTAAATTATCTGCTTGATCACGGTGCTGATGTTGATATTCAAGATAACAATGGATATACTCCATTGCATTATGCTATAAGTGCAAGACGACTAAAAATTGTCAGATCCCTTGTAATGCATGATGCAGATGTTAATTTAGCTAACAATGCAGGCATTACTCCGCTTCAGCAAGCTGCATATACAAATGATTTTGCTATTGTGGATTACTTGCTTGATAATGGAGCAGATCCAGATATTTTAAATGCAAATGGCATAAATGCTTGTGAACTTGCTTATGCAAAAGGCAATTTTTCTATGGCTCATCATCTTAAACCATATACTCATGGTGAGTGTGGAAAGTATGTCAATGAATTAAAGACTACAAAAAGGGGGAAGTAAATGAAAATAGTAGTAAATGGTGAAGAAAAAACTTTTGATAATGGTATAACTTTAGCCGATATTATAGAAAAACTAGGTATCGCTGATAAAGTTATGGCTGCTGCTGTAAATATGGAAGTTGTAAAAAAAGATAACTGGTCATCTTTTGTTCCAAAAGATGGTGATAAAATAGAGTTGTTACACTTTGTTGGAGGAGGATGATACTTCTATTGCTGCAACAGCTATAGCAAAACCTCCATCGTGTGCAATTGAAAGAGAGGTGGAGGTTATGTTGTATCTTTCAATAATTCTGTTGTTTAAGGTAAAAGAGGGAGCACCTCTTTTATCTTTTTGAATTTGAATATCATGAAAACTAAGTTCAGATCCTATTCCTGTTCCTAAAGCTTTGGCTACTGCCTCTTTTGCCGCCCAAAATCCAGCTGCTGTTTGAGCTTTTTTAACCATGGCAATCTCTTGGCTATTTAAAAAGCGAGTGAGAAATTTTTCGCCATATTTTTTCATTGATGCTTCAATGCGATCAATAACAACTATGTCTACGCCTATCATTGAATGACAAATTCCGTAAAGTAGACATTCGCAATTTCACCATCTTCAAGATATTTGTTTATTTGATTTACAATCTCCTCTTTTAATTTCTCTTTTCCTTTAGGAGTTGTTATCTCCTCTACTGTTTTTGAAGATAGTATAGATATAATAATGTCTCTTATAAGAGGTGTTTTTTTATCTAGTTCTGGTGTAAGCTCTTCACTGTCTTCTTCAAGATTTATTTTAGCTACTAAAAATCTGCGACCATTTTCACTTAAAAGATTTACTGTGAATTTATCAAGAGGGTACATTGGTCCTACTGTTAAATCATCACTCTTTCTACGAGTTTTCTTTTCAACTTTTTCTTGTTTTACAGTTTCTGGATTTTCTTGATCATCTCCAGACAACATAACATAAGCTCCAATACCAATGACTGCAAGTACCAGAACTAGTAATACAACTATTAGTATTAGTACTATATTATTTCCACCTCCGCTACTCTTTTCCTCCTTCTCTTCCTCTTCTGAATTCTCATCTTTTTTTTCTTCTTCAGCCATACATCCTCCCTATATTTACAAAATTATTTAAATTATATTTCAAAATATCTTAAATTCAGTACTCATTTGATATTTTTAGGATAAAATATTTACTATAAAAAATAAAAAATTGGAAAATTTATGGGAATTATTGAGTCTTTTTTGGGTTTAATAGGGACACCATTTCTAGGAATGTTTAGAAAAATGGAGAATTTTGGACGTTTTATTCTATTTCAAATATCTTTATTACCTCTATTTTTTAAATCTCCATATAGAATGAAAGAGTTTTTCTACCAGATGGATGTCATCGGTATTGGAACTTTAGGGGTTATTACTTTAACTGCTCTTTTTACCGGAATGGTTGAAGCCATTCAGCTTTATCACGGATTTCATAGATTTGGTGCTGAAAACTTTATGGGTTATACGATTTTTGTCTCAATTTCCAGAGAGCTTGGACCTGTCTTTGCTGCTTTGATGTTAACTTCTCGTGCTGTAAGTGCAATGGCAGCAGAGCTTGGTACAATGCGTGTAACAGAGCAGATAGATGCTATAGAAACATTGGCAGTTGATTCAAAAAAATATTTGATAATTCCTAGAATTCTGGCAACTACTATATCACTGCCTTTACTTGTAATTACATTTGATTTTATAGGAAATATAAGTGCTTTTATAATTTCAACACAAGCACTTGGTGTTAACCCTGTATCTTACCAAAATACCATAGAGCAATATTTGGAGTTTGCAGATATTGGTACCGGTGTTATAAAAGCTTTTGTTTTTGGTTTTCTGGTCAGTTCTATTGGAACATATTTGGGTTACATAGCAAAAGGAGGAGCAAGAGGAGTAGGTAGGGCTACTACAACTGCTGTTGTTTATGCAGCAGTTACTATTTTTGCTGCAAACTATTTTCTATCTTCTCTCTTTTTGCTATTGGATTGGTAAGATTACTGACAGCGGTTGATTCCAAGTTTACTAATTAATGCATCGAAAAATGGTCCTGACTCTTTATCGTAGTCATCATGAAATTCGATGCATACAAAACCTCTGTTTTTTCCCTCTTCATTGTCGCTGATTTCAACCTGGCACTCTTTTCTATAGGTTAACTCTTTTAAAGCACTGTAAATTTTCTCTTTTTCATTACTGTTATTGTAAATAAGTTCAAGTTTTGAGTAACGCTCTTCTTGTGTATGGATTGCTTTTATAGTTTCTAATATATCTGGCATTTTCAAGCTTTCTTTGTGTAAAATATCATTAGTCAAATTATAGCTGAAGGAGTTTAATGTTACCAGTTTTTAAAGCAGAATCACACTTTAATCTTGCAAATCTCTTTACAATGGTAAATATTGGATGTGGGCTTATTGCAACTTATCTTATTACGCAAAACAATTTTTTTTATGCAATAATTTTTGCTTGGATTGGTGGTGCTTTTGATATATTTGATGGCAAAATTGCTAGAAAATTTAATCTTTCAAATGAGTTTGGTATTCAGCTTGATTCATTTGCAGATTTTTTATCATTCGTTTTAGTACCTGTTTTTCTTATCTTTCAAGCTGTGTATATGCAGTTAGATGGAAGTTGGTTTGCAATTGCTGGTATTGTCAGCATCTACTATGTTATAAGCGGTCTTAGACGCTTGATTCAATTTAATATAGATGCTGAAGCAGGAGAGGTAGGAAAGTTTTTTGTAGGTGTTCCAACACCTCTTGGAGCTATTTTACTATGGCTTGTATATCTTGGAAATATTTATGGTATTATACCATCTCAAGCAGTTATAGGTTTTATGATCATAATAGGATGGTTGTTGAACTCAAAAGTAAAAGTACCACATCCTTAATTGTTAAGAAAATTAAGGATGTCAAATAACAATACCCCTTGATGAATTGCTTTCTTGGAATATCAAAATAGATGAACTTGAGGGGTAGGTTACTTTGTGCTTACTTTTTCATTAAATGAACTTGTTATGCACTTTATTACTTAACAGCTCATTTGCTCCATTTTGAAATTCATAACTTGTTAGATATTTGGGTTACTTATCAACTCTAAACTTTTGTCTATACTTGCTTGCAAAAATTTATATAAATCATTTTTATTATTTATAGCTTTTAAATATTCATCTCTGCTTTCATTTTTAATAAGTGGTGGGATGATACTGTTTTGTATGGCTTGATAAGTCATTAAAAGTCTTCCAACTCTTCCATTACCATCTGCAAATGGATGTATCCTTTCAAATAATATATGAAACTCTGCTATATCTTCTAAACTCATATTATTGCTTTTGAATCTATATAAAAGATTTTCTATATCATTTGAAGTTTTACTTGGATGTGAAAGTTTAATATCTACACCTTTAATATATCTTTCATCTAATCTATAAGCTCCAATAGGTTTAGATACATATTCTGGGCTAACTTTTAGAGCATCTTCAAACATAATTGCGTGTATATCTTTTATAAAACTACTATCAATAATATTATTTGGATTTGTTGCTTCTCTAACTATTACATCGTAAGCTTTTGCAAACCCCAATATAATAAGTTGCTCTCCAAGTGGTTTATGTCCTGCTGTATGTCCTAACTCTAACAACTCTTTTGTCTCACCAAACGAAAGTGTTGTTCCTTCTATTGCGTTTGAGTGATGAGTGATAGATATACGAAGTTGGCGAAATAGTTCTTCTCGTTGCTTTAGTGTTAGCTCATTTAGTTTATACATTTTGCTCTTCTTATGTGTCAATTATCTCCAATAATTTGTTATGTCTTTAACTCAAATACTCCATAATCCCAATTTTTATTTTTTGCTTTTTTTGTTTCATTCCATTTTTGTAAAATTAATTCTTTTCGAATTAATCTATTTATAATACCATGACCAATTAAAATTACTGGTTTGTTTTGTTTGGATAATTCTATTAATCTTTTGGTAGCTTTTTTTGCTCTTATTTTTGCTTCTTTGTAAGATTCACAATTTTTTGAATATCCTAATAACCATAATATTCTAAAAAATATTAACCAAACTTTAGGATTTAATTTTAATAAATGCCAATTTGAATATGGAAGCTCTGCTTCATTGAAAACATCATTTATTTCAAATGGTATTTTGTTAAATATTTTGGCTGATTGAATTGACCTTTTTAAATTACTACAAATTAAAATATCTGTTTTATTCAATAAATTTTTAGTTTCATTTTTTGATGATAATTCAGATTTTATATCTGAATTATTATAATCGATAATCCATTTTCTAAATTGATCTGCTGGAATATTTTTATAATCTTTAATATCAACTTCACCATGTCTAAGTAATATTATTTTTTGCATATAAAGTTTAATGCTCCTGTGGGACATAAAGACCGATTTGATAAATAAACGGTTTTACTCTATCAAGTTTTTAACTCTTAAAAGTATTTTAGCAAAATAAAATTAGAAAAATAGATAGATTATATTATTTATATTTCAAGGATTTGTTATACATCTTATTTATATTAGTTTTTTATCTCTTGCAAGAGTCCAAGCCGATGTATGTTGTGTAAAACCTATTTTTGGATAATATTCTGTTGCCTTTGGTGCTGATAATAAAATAATTTTACATTTATCGTTAAGTTGCTTTTGTGTCATATTAATAAGATTTTTACCTATACCTTTGTTTTGATATTTTTTATCTACTGCTAAATCAGATAAGTAGCAACAATAATAAAAATCTGTTACTGACCTTGCAACCCCAATAATTTTTTTATTATTAGTTGCTACTACTATTATATCTGCATTTTTCAACATACCATCAATACACTTTAAATTATCTATAGGTCTTCTTTCACCTAAAGTTGAACGATTTAGTATGTTAATAAATTCATTAACTGTAAGTTTTGGATTTAATTTATATTCTATATTCAATTCTAGCTCCTTTTGAGTGTATAACGACCAAGTTGAGAAATATTGGAGCCCACAGGGTCAAATATTTTTCTTTAATGATTTGTTATCTATTTCAAGCAGTTCAATATCAGGAAAATTATTAATCATTTCATCATATGCTTTATATTTTTCTAATGCTTGAACTACCACCTCTAATGGTTCTTCATATATTTTCGGTAAATCAAATTCATTTTCTCTTATTTCAAATGCTAACATTTCAATAGGTGGATTAAATTGTGCATTTACTCTTTCTTTGTTACCTCTTGCATCAACTTTATACCAACCATAATCTTTTAAATAAATTGCATTTAATCCATGAAGACAATAAATATCTTTTTTATATTCTGAACAACTTAATCTTTGATAGCAAAATCCAGTAGGAATATTGTTTGCTCTTAACAAAGCAGCCAATAAATGACTTTTTGCATAACACCAACCAGTTTTATATTTTAATACATCACTTGCCTTACA
>NZ_FOXB01000056.1 GCF_900115615.1 Hydrogenimonas thermophila
TTTTTTTTTAAAATTTCAGCCGTTTAAGTTGTTTCTTATAAAACGGCTTTATATAAAAGTTGAGTTATTTTGACTCAAAATATACTATGAAACTTGACTAATGTCAAGACTGTTCTGAAAAAATAATTGCATCTTGAAATATCACTCCATCAATTCCAGCTTCTGCAACTATCTCCATTTCACTCTCATCTGAAATAGGCACTAAAATCTTTGCATCAAAGAGATAGTTCTCAGCAATTTTTTGTAGTTTGGAAGCTAAAGAGTGATCAGCTAAAATATATTGTGCGTGCAGTGCATTAGCTAGCAGTGCGTCATTGACTGACTCTGCCATTACTCCATAAGCAATATGGTTTTCATAGCAATGTTGTGCAATCTCTTTTGCATCTGCAAATGCTCCAAGCCAAAGAGTACTGTTTGAAGGAGTTTTTACAATCTCTTCAATGCTTTCTACATAATAGAGTGGATCAAATGGTATATCTGGATGACCTATGATAATCATTATCTAATTCCTGCACAACTTTTAGAACAGTAGTATTTGCCATCTACAATTATTGCCTCTTTTGAGCTGACAAATGTACCGCATTTTTCACACTCGACCATTATGTCTTCATCATCTTTTGGCTTACGTTTTTCATCTTCAGCACGCTCTTGACGCTTCTTTGCTACTTGGGGTTTTTTAATTAAAAAAAAGTAAATACCGGCAATGACAGCAATGGTTAGTAATATCTTTAACATAAAAAAGCTCCTTTTTTTTCGAGTTAGGAAACTCCTAACTTCTTAATCCATAAGTAGTTGCGTTGATCTCGCGAAATAAGTTCATATTTACAAGATTCAAGCCCTTTGACCTCTTCAAAAACCTGTTCACCTTTGTAAAAGAGCATTTGCGTATTTTCACCTATAAATGGACGACTCCACTCTATTAATGTTTTAGTATCTGTAACGGCGCGAGAGGTAATCAGATCATATGGTCTAACTTCAAGATCTTCAACTCGATTGGCTTCAACTGTTACATTTGTAAGTTCCAATTCTCTAACAATAAACTTAAGAAAAGAGGCTCGTTTACGTAAAGGTTCACAAAGTGTACATTCAGTTTCAGGCATTGCAATAGCTAGTATCATACCGGGAAAACCTGCACCTGTACCGATATCTAGTAGACTATTTTGTTTTGACAGAAAAGTTAAAGGATAGATAGAGTCATATATCTGCTCATTTATAGCCTCATATGTTTTAGCACCTGTTAAATTGTGTACCTTGTTCCAATCCATTAAAGATTTGGTAAAACTATCTAATTTTTTATAGACTTCATCTGGTAGTTTCAATTTTTTCAACTGGTTCTCCATAATTCAACATTCAACATTTAAAATTTAACATTACAAAAGATGTCCCATTTTACTTTTTTTAGTCTGCAAGTAAGCTTCATTATGAGGGTTGGCTTCAACTATGATAGGCAGTCGTTCAATAATCTCTACGCCTTTTAAACTCTCAATCTTTTTAGGATTGTTTGTAAGAAGGCGTATTTTTGTAATTTTAAAATGGGCAAGAACTTTTTCAACCATTTCATAAGTTCTTTCATCTGCACTAAAACCTAATTGATGGTTAGCAGCGACAGTATCTAACCCTTTGTCCTGCAAAGAGTAAGCATTAACTTTGTTTAAAAGACCTATGTTCCGTCCTTCTTGACGTAAGTAAATAACTAGTCCACCATGTTTTTGAATCATATGCAGTGCATACTCCAACTGCTCTCCACAGTCACACTTGCAACTACCCAAGGCATCTCCGGTAAGACACTCAGAATGTACTCTGACAATAGGAACTTCTGGCATCTGATCGGTAAAAATTGTAAGATGCTCTTTGTAGCAACCGTCTAAAAGTTGCTCTTTAAATGCCTGTATTTTGAAATTGCCAAATTTAGTTGGGAGATTGGCTACTTCAGATATTTCAACGTTCATTGCGTTAATTTTCCTAATTTTTGGTAAAATACTTGCTTTCAATATTGATTGCGATTATACCATATACAAAAGATATAAAGGTTTTACCCATGTTCGCACGTTTTAGACGCAAACGGCTCCATCCAGTTCTAAGAGATCTTGTACGCGAGACAGTTTTGACACCTGATGATTTTATCTATCCACTTTTCATAAGAAGTGGAGAAGGTGTTAAAAATGAGGTGGCATCTATGCCGGGTGTTTTTCAGATGAGTATAGATGAGGCTATAAAAGAGTGTGAGGCTCTTAAATCACTAGGATTAAAATCTATCATACTATTTGGAATTCCTGATGTTAAAGACTCTGTTGGAAGTGATGCCCTTTGTGAGCATGGCATTATAGCTACTGCACTGCGTGAAATTAAAGCAGCACATCCTGATATGCTTGTTATTACAGATTTATGTTTTTGTGAATATACAGATCACGGTCACTGCGGTGTACTGAATCCAAATCTTCAGACAGTAGATAATGATATTACTCTTAAAAATCTTGCCAAACAAGCCATAGTTCACGCAAAAGCAGGGGCAGATATGATAGCTCCAAGTGGCATGATGGATGGAATGATTACTGCAATTCGTGAAGGATTAGACAGTGCAGGTTTTAGCCATATTCCAATTATGAGTTACTCTACAAAATTTGCAAGTGCTTATTATGGACCTTTTAGAGATGTAGCAGAGAGTGCGCCAAGTTTTGGAGATAGACGTAGTTATCAGATGGATCCGGCAAATCGTCGTGAAGCTATTTTAGAGAGTATTGAAGATGAGCGTGAGGGTGCAGACATACTTATGGTAAAACCGGCATTGGCTTATATGGATATAATTAGAGATATTCGCCAAGCTTGTGATCTTCCTCTTGCAGTTTATAATGTAAGTGGTGAGTACAGTATGCTAAAAATGGCAGCACGCGCCGGAGTAATAGATTATGAACGGGTAATGATGGAGACACTTTTAGGATTTAAGCGAGCAGGAGCCGATATAATTATTTCATATCATGCAAAAGAGGCGGTAGAGTTACTATGAGACACTTTTTAACACTTAAAGATTATACAAAAGAAGAGATTTTAGAGATTATTGAACTTGGATTACGCATCAAAGCGGAAGTAAAATCTAAGCGTTTTACTCCATATTTGGAGAAACATACATTAGCTATGATTTTTGAAAAATCAAGTACCAGAACACGTGTAAGTTTTGAGACGGGAATTTACCAGCTTGGAGGAACAGGGCTCTTTTTATCATCACGAGATATTCAGCTAGGGCGTGGTGAGCCTATGAAAGATACTGCACGCGTAATCAGCCGTATGTGTGATATGGTGATGATTCGAACATATTCTCAGAGCAAGCTTGAAGAGTTTGCAAAATATTCAAATGTTCCAGTTATTAATGGTTTGACAGATGAGTATCATCCGGTGCAGCTTATGGCTGATTATATGACAATGATTGAGCATGGAAAAGCTGAAAACGCGAAAGTAGCATATATTGGTGATGGTAACAATATGGCTCATAGTTGGTTGATGTTGGCATCAAAACTTGGATTTGAGCTTAGAATTGCAACACCAAAAGGGTATGAGTGTGATCCAAATATTGTTGATGATGCTCTAAAGTTTGCCAAAGAGAGTGGAAGTAAGATTATATTTACCGATGATCCAAAAGTTGCTGTATCTGGAGCTACTGTAGTAACTACAGATACCTGGGTATCTATGGGAGATGAGGAAGAGAAAGAGAAACGGATCAAAGATTTTACAGGTTATACTGTAGATGATAATATGATGAAACTAGCTAGTGAT
Organism: Hydrogenimonas thermophila; assembly: GCF_900115615.1. Classification (NCBI taxonomy): domain Bacteria; kingdom Pseudomonadati; phylum Campylobacterota; class Epsilonproteobacteria; order Campylobacterales; family Hydrogenimonadaceae; genus Hydrogenimonas; species Hydrogenimonas thermophila. The sequence continues at coordinate 3,769 of NZ_FOXB01000056.1, forward strand.
AATGCAATTTTCCTTCACTGTTTGCCTGCTTATCGTGGATTGGAAGTTACTGAAGATGTACTTGAAGGAGAGCAAAGTGTAGTATTTGATGAAGCAGAAAACCGTTTACACGCACAAAAAGGTATAATGGTGTGGCTTGATGGCAAGCGGAAAGAGAAGCAGATATATGAAGTTTAATATTGAAGATTTGAAAAATTTACCAGCAGATAAACAGTTAGAAGAGATAGATGCAATAGCAATAAAGCTTGGTATGCCAAAACCTACCCAAAGACCAGTTTTAGAGATAAAACCTGTAGATGATAAACATAAGATCTTAGAATTAAAGCGTGGCTCTTGGAGTGATGAACAGCCTTGGTTTGTCATAGATGAAGATGGAAAGTTAATGGTCTTTTCAAGTGCAGAAGCTATGATGGGAATTATGAACTCTCTTCAGCATATGGGTGAAGAGGTCTTTAAATCTCGTCTTGAGAGAGCAATTGCAAAAGAGTTGCCAATCGATTTTCATGATGTTTGGACAGTAGCAATACATGAATTGCAAAAAAGACTTGAAAGTAGTGATGCCGAACCATCAAGTGTAAACCTTGAAAATTTGGTCAAAAATATAAAACGAGAACATCCAAATCTATTTTATTCGCTTAAAAATTTAAATTTTGAAGATCAAGATTAATTTGTTACGGCGGAGCATAATTTCCGCCGCAGCAAGCTAAACATTTATTCTCAACTTGGTGAAACTTTTATATTTTTTTCCTGTTTATTGCCTCTATTGTCTTCAAATACAACTTTTATTGTTCCAGGACCTGTAATTTTAACTGGAAACTTTAATTTTGGATTGTGACTTGCTGAAACGCCAAATTCAAAATCGCATATTAGCTTATCATTATAATAGATACTTTCATTTGTGACATAAAACTGTGGCAAACGTTTGCCTGTTGATTTATCTTTTGCAAATCCAGTATCCATCCGGTGAATAATGATAGTTTGTACTTTTACTATATCACCGACTTTATAATTTTTGTCCAGAATTTTTGCTCCGGCTCTAAACTTTTTTCCCATAACTTCCCCTTAACCACATCCGCCAAGCGGTGCTCGGACATACTGGCTTGCTTTATAAAACTCTCCATTATTTGTTTCAGCAATTATGACAACATCCTGTTTTGTAGCAAGTTTTGTGTTTACAAACAGATAAGCCATTCCATTTGATGGTGTGTAGTTAGCCGTAACTACATGGTTGATTTTATTCTTTGTTGTAAGAACATGAATGGCTGAAACATAGTTATCTTTTTCCATTGGCAGTTTTACAGTTACTTCAACTGGTACAGCTGCACCACTTGATGGCTGTTTTGGAATATTAAGCTCCATTACACTACTGCCATCTTTAACCTCATCATCTCCAACTATATCTTTATATGCTTCTTCAAAAGGCAGTTCTTCAGGTATCTCATCTTCATCGGCATAAAGTCGGTTGCCAATTAAACTGGGTATTAGTGGCATTGAAATTGTTGCACCAGCCACTCCTTTTATGAATTCTCTTCTTTTCATGTGAACCCTTCTTACATGAACATGTCACGATACATGCCTGAAGCCCACTCTAAGAGTCCTCGTCCACCATTTACTCCATCTTTTCCTTGCCATTTCTCCATTGTTGATGCATTGGCAAAACCAAAAGATTTTGTTTTTTCATTCCAAGCATAGCCAGCATTGACTGAAACCGCACGTAATGGATCACCACTTATTGCAGAGTAGCATATTGTTAATGGAGACTTCCATTTGCTCTCTTTTCCATTGATTCGATCAGCTATCATACGTGCAAGTATATGTCCTTCTGAATTTGCTGTATTTCCTGATTTACTAAATCCCATAGGACGAACATCTCCTGCACAGAATACATTTGGATCACCATTGACCTGGTATGTAAAAGGATCTATATTAGCTTCTGCTTTGTTAAAGACACTATCTTTTGCTACACCGGTAACTTCAAGGAGTTTATTACCTCTAACGTGTGGGTAGAATGCTGCATCTGCAAACTCTATCTCTTCTCCTAATTCTGTTTCTATTCTCTTTTTTCCTAGATCAAAGTTTGTAATTTTTGTACTTGGGAGGTACTCTACATAATCGCCATAAAGATCTTTAAAAGCTGAGTGGAATCCATCTTTTTTGATTGTAATATCTGGGTTTTCATCCAAAAGAAGAACTTTGCCTTTAATATCATTTGTTTTCATATACCATGCAATCATACACGTACGCTCATATGGTGCAGGAAGACAGCGATAGTTTCCACCAGGTACTGTAAGAATAAAGTTACCATCTTCAAAATTCATAAGTTTATTTTTAATAGTTGCATGCTCACTGTTTGTCATAAACCCAGCAGGGTATTTAGTGCGAAGTTCATACTCAAGCTCTGCATCACCACCTGTCCATCCACTATAGTCATAACCTATACCAGGGGCTAAAACAAGATAGTCATAATTGACTGTTCCTTCATTAGTATAAACCTTTTTGCTGTCTCTATCTACATCATATACGGCAGCATTGAAGAAAGTGTAACCATTGTTTGCTGCAGCATCTGTAAAACTATGAGATAGAAATTCAAGCTTAACAAGATCAACTAACCATAGGTTGCTAAGTGGACAAGATACAAAATGAGCTCTTTTCTCTATAAGAACAACATCTGCATTTGGTGCAAACTTCTTAACATATTTTGCAATTGATAGTCCTGACCAACCACCTCCTACAACAACTACTTTAGGTCCTTTTCCATTTTTTGGTAGTGGTGCAGGAGTACCCAGTATCCCATTTTTTACCACTGGTCCATTAGAAGGCTTGGCTCCTTGGTTACTTGATGTACAACCTGTTACAGCAGCTGATGCTGCTGCAAGTCCTGCTAGCTTTAAGATGTCACGTCTGTTCATTCCCATGGTGAATCCTTTTGGTTTTGTTTCAGGCGAAGTCTGAACAAAATCTCCATCGCTCAGGAAAAATGATAAAGTTCATATGCTTAATTTAGTATAAAATATTATTATTTTTAGTAATTTTAAACTCATTATATTTAGTTATTATACTACATATAAGTAAAAGAATATTTTCTTATATTAAAATCCTTGATAAATGTATATTTTTATGAGTTGATTTAATAAATTAAGTTTATATAAAGATACCGTATTAATTAAAACGGTATCTTTTTTATAGGGTTATTTTCGAAGTCTTAAATGACAAGATGCACACTGTCTAAGTATTTGGTTATAATCTTCTAGTGCATCGTCCATATTATTGCTCTTTGCAGAATCGATTAAATCTTTTGCATAAAGTTCAATCATACGAGCCGATTTTTGACCAAATTTATATGCATATTTTTGATCTTCAGGAAGGAAATCTTTCATCTCTTGAGTTTCAAGGGTTTTTACAACTCCCAAAATTCTTTCTGCACCATCAATTAGACAGCTATGCTCTGGGCATCTATATAAAAATCCATTTTGAATAAGTTTCATTCCTCCAGCCATTTTATGCATATCTTTTATGCGATCAGCTTTTGTGTAGCTCTCTGCACATAATAAACCAGTCATAATGAGCATTGTCAATACTATTTTTTTCATCTATGGTTCCTTCATTAATATTGGATAATCTCTTTGGAGTATTCGCTAAGAAGCATTACAGGTGTTTTTACCTTGACAATCTTTTTTGCTTTACGCCAATTTCCATAAATTGCTTTGAATTCAGGTTTAAAAGATTTAAAATAGTCATGAAACTTATTTGGTCCAAGAACACCTACAGCCCATAAGTGATCATTCTCATCTACTTCCATAATAATAGTGGCTAACCCTTGAGGCGCAGGTCCGGAAACTTTTTTTGCTCCTTCTTTTGGATCATAAGCAGAGAGGTGTGATGAACATACAAAGACACCTCCACTTTTATAAGCCATAGTCTTTCCTGATTTTGGAACATAGTTAAAAAAACTATCACTTGGTTTTGGGTGAGTCAATTGGTGTGGACATATAGCTGATACTGCAACAATAGAGCCATTTTTTCCACATCCACCTTTAAAGATATACTCTTCACCATCTTCAGTGACCAATTTTACATTTTTTTTGGTTGGTTCACCAATATCTACAAGCAGAGCAGGGGTACCACTGTATGGGTATGTAAAAAAGTAGTTAGTCTCTTTTTTTAGTTTAGAAGCAACAATGGGATTGCCTGCTTTGTCAACTAATTTAACTTTCTCATATGTTTTATATAGATCACCATTGCTTGCATAGAGTGTTTGTGAAATTGATGAAGGATTTACTGCTATAACAGCGGCAGTAGCACCAACAACTTTTAGAAAATTTCTACGATTCATTTATTGGACTCCTTGTTCAATCATTTTGAGCGATGGAGATTGAACAGATCCGTAGCAATATAATAAGAAATTCATACTTAATATAGGCTTGAAAATATAAAGATTAATTATGATATAAAATATTTATATATAAAAAATTATAAAAATTAATAGTAAATAAATGGTAAATAAAAAGTGCCTTTATTTTGCAAATGTAAAAGATGATAAAATACAGTTATTGTTTTATTTAAATAACTTTTAGGACAAAAATGAATATAGCCCAAATAGAAGACAATATTAAACAGATTACTAGTGATAAGAAGAGATTGGAGTATTTGTTTAATCTTTATCAGAAAATGGTGAAAAACAATGAAAAGTAGTTATACCCCACCTTACACCATAACCTCTAAAATGGTATGGCTAACTAATGAGATAACAGAGATGATTACAAAAGTTAGTGCCATTAAAAAAGAGAAATCTGCTCCCATTCTACGTAAAAAGAATCGTATTCGATCCATTACAGGCTCTTTGCAGATAGAAGGAAATACTTTAAATTTAGAGGAGGTAACAGCACTTATAGAGGGAAAGAGAGTACTTGGAACTGTTCGTGAGATAGAGGAGGTTAAGGGAGCTATAAAAGCTTATGAAGAGATAGAAAACTATAACCCTACCGAGATACAAGACCTATTAAAAGCACACCGTTTAATGATGGGTGGCATACTTGAAAATGCAGGCTCTTTTCGTAAAGGTAATGTGGGGATTTATGGTAAAGAGGGAGTAAGTCACATAGCACCGCCGGCATATAGAGTCGATGAGCTTATGCAAAATCTTTTTACTTGGCTTTCAAAAACAGAAGAGCATCCTCTTATATCTAGTTCAGTATTTCATTATGAGTTTGAGTTTATTCACCCTTTTAGTGATGGTAATGGTCGTATTGGCAGACTTTGGCAAAGTGTAATATTAGGAAATTATAGAGAAATATTTTTTTATATACCTATTGAGAGCATTGTAAGAGAGCATCAGCAAAGCTATTATAAAGCACTTGAAGAGTCAGGAAGTGCGGGTGAGAGTACGCCATTTATTGAATTTATGTTAGAGAGTGTACATCTGAGTGTCAAAGAGTTTTTAAAAGAGTATCAAAAAAGTAGCCAGAAAAGTAACCTAAAAAGTGACCAGAAAATTTTGAACTTAATAAAACAAGATAATAGAATCAGTATCAAAGAGTTGGCATTAAGACTTAATATGAGTGAATCGGGTATTAAAAAGGTGCTTTCTAAGCTTAAAAGTATGGGAACTATTGAGAGAGTAGGTAGTCCAAAAGGTGGTTATTGGAAGATAAAGGGTGAATAATGGTAAATATTGTAGAAGTAAAATATCATCAAAGTTGTTGCATAGATTTTTTGGTGAAAGTTGCTTGAATATTGACATTTATGATAATGAAGAAGAAAGACATACACCAAGGGAGTGGTTTATCGCACCATTACAAATAATTGAACAGGCAATAGGGATGATTTTAGGTACTGACGAATTAGCCATATAATCCAAGATTTTTAGCATTAAAGAAAATTGCTAAACGATAATCAAGCCACTCGGCTGATTTTGCATGAGCTTTAGTCTTTCTAACAAGATAAGATATCTTATCTCTAAGTTGTGAATTTAGATTTTCAATTTTATTTGTCATTGCACCTTTACCTTGAATCGATTTTTCAGCATACATTGTATCGTATGCAAAAGCATCATCACTATAGACACGTTGTACCTTTGGCAAGTCAAGCTCTAACTCAAAAAGTTCATCTACTGTCCTCCTATAATACATTTATAACTTCTCATCACTCAAAAGAGGATGAAAAAGTTATAAAAGTTGTGTTAGCATAAAGACAGTTGTGTTAGCTGCTTTTTGCAATTCACAGTCAATGGCACAAATTAAAGATCTGTTTGTCCTTGTCAGAAGATGACCCAACAAAGCCTATCTAATTTGGGCTAGCTAACTCACCTATGAAACGCTATTGGAGAGCTTATGTTCTACCGTTCTATAGAGTTAGGAGGCTGTGAGCACAACCCAAATATCAAGCAATCAAGAAGGAGTTATGTTTTATGTACTATGTTGGCATAGATATTGCAAAGAAAAGTCATGTTGCTTGTATTATGA
>NZ_FOXB01000057.1 GCF_900115615.1 Hydrogenimonas thermophila
AGTGAAATGTATGTTAAATCACTTAGTAGTATGATGATTATTTCTATCATACTCTCTATTATCTATATCATTGCTGGACTATTCTTGGCATACTGGTATGACCTTTCAACAGGTGCTTCAGTAATTTTGGTTGCAGTATTAGGTACAATTATTTTATATATGGTTAAATGGAGTAAAAATTAAAACCTCAAATAGAGTTTTTAATTAAATTTAGAATCTTTTTTTGCTCTTGTGCCGATACTTTACCGCTCTTTTTATAAATAACTTTCATATTCTTATCAATAATTAAAATATTGCTTGTATTATCTACCATATACCACTTTTTGACTAAATATTTTGTTTGATCAAATATAAACTGTGTATTATTTAAGTTTTTCTGATTTTCATTAAGCATTTTTTTAAGTATAGAGTTTGGCATCCAAGTTGCTGCAAGATTAACAATGGCAATTGTGGAGTATCTCTTTGATGATAAATTTGCTCTATTTAACTTTTCTATAAAGGGCATAGCCTCTTCTTTTGCATCTGGATCCATATATAATAAAATATGCCATTTCCCTTTTAAACTATTACAATCCCAAGCTCTATTATCATATAAACCGCCATTTTTAACACTTAATATAATATGAGGTAAAATCTCTCCCACTTTAACTGCAAATAGATTAACTGTTGTAAAAACTAAAATCATAGATATTAGAGCAAACCGTTTCATACTTTTCCTTTTAATAAATAGAACTCTTTTAAATTACAGTTTTATATTTTGATATATCTTCTGATACTACTTGTTTATTTTTTATTTTCAAAATTCTGTCGCAGAAGGGTAACATTGCTTCATCGTGTGTAACCATAATAATAGCAACATTTTGATCAAGTGCTATTTTTTTTAACATTTTTACGACAGAAACAGAACGTTCACTATCAAGTGCAGCTGTTGGTTCATCAGCAAGAATAATTTGTGGTATATTTGCTAATGCTCTAGCAATTGCTACTCTTTGATTTTGTCCTCCAGAGAGTTGTGATGGCATATTATAAGCTTTATCTTCAATTTCAAAATATTTTAAAAGATCCATAGCAGTTTTATATGCCTCTTTTTCAGAAACTCCATTTGTTTGAGGTACAAGTGTTACATTTTCTATTACATTGAGAAATGGAATCAAATAGTGTGCCTGAAAAATAAATCCTATCTTTTCTCTTCTTATTTTTCTTGTCTCTTTTGTAAGCCATCTATTTTCATATACTTTTTCATCACCTAACCAAATTGTTCCACTTGTGGGTTCCTCTACACATCCTATCATCATTAGAAGAGTAGTTTTCCCTGCACCACTTGGAGCAATTAGTGCAACAAGCTCACCTTTATTAATTTGAAAATTTGCATCTTTTATAACAGAGACAAGACTATCTCCTTTTCCAAAAGTTTTTACAAGATTTTCCACTTTAATTGCTTGTTTATTCATTTTTAGCCTCCTATGGCAGCTGCAGGGTCAGCATTAATTACTTTTTTTATTCCGACTAAAGATGAAACTATAGAAGCAATAATTATTATAATAAAAAGTATCAAAGCATCAGAAACCTCCAAAACTACTCTTTTAGGGAATTTACTATATATTAAATGTGAAAATATATTACCTGAGATAAAGGCTAAAAATCCTAAAATTATTGTCTCTTGAACAATCATTTTGATAATCATACTATTGGGAATACCAATAAGCTTCATAATAGATATTTCTTTTATCTTCTCTAATGTCATAGTATATATAATCAAAGCTATAATAATGGTAGAGACTATGATTAAAATAGCAGTAAAAAGACCTATTTGTTTAGAAGCTCTTTCTATAAGATTTTTAGTTAATATATCTTTTTGAGCATTTTTAGTATATACACTTTTATGCTTAGTCTCTTTAATATTTTTAGCAACAGTATTTATGTTATATCCTTCTTTTATGGTTGCTATAATAGCATTAACCATAGGCATATTGGTTGAACTATCTTTAATCCCTCTTGCTCTGTCATTTCTTATACGGTTATTTGAGTATGAAAATTGTAATTCTTGAGCATCTTTTAAACTTATATAAACCAATGGGTCACCACCAGAAGAGACAGTTCCATGAGTTATTCCAACTACTTTATAGCTGTTTCTTCCTATTGGAATCTCTTCTCCTAATGAAAAACCGATGTTATCAGAGACAACAATTTCATAATGGCTACGATTTAAACCTCTACCTTTGATAACTCTTTTTGGATTGATAGGATTAAAATCTCCATATGGATCAAATCCAACTGCCATAATACGAACACTCTTTTTAGAGTTATGTAGTTGTAAATTTTGAAAGGTTAAACCAGCTATCTTTTCTATACCGTCAATAGTTTTAATAGAGTTTTTTAAATCTTCATGAATCCTTGAAGATTCAGCAAATGGTCCTAATGTATTTTCTTGGACTATCCATAAATCTACATTAAGATCATCAAGTAGAACTTCTGCATCAACAATCATGCCTCGATAAACACCTATCATTATAAGTACAATACCAAGTAGCATTCCAACACCAACTGCTGTAATTATAAAAGTTCCAAGTTTGTATTGAATGTCTTTTTGGGCTAAATTAATCATTTATAATAGTTGCTCCCTCTTTTAGAGGTTTATTTTTAGTTGATTGAATTAAAAGTGTAACTCCTTCATTTAATCCTGATACAGCAATCTCTTCATTGCCTCTCGCAATTAACTGAATTTGTAGAAAATGGGCTCTATTTTCTTTTTTGATCCAAACACCCATTTTTTCATTATAGTAACTCAATGCTTTTGTAGGAATTTTTACTACATCTGTGTAAGTTTTAGTGTTTATGGTTACTTCTGCTTGTTCATTAATATAAAAAGGTATAGGGACATTGTTAAAGGCTACATCTACCTCTCTTTCTTGTGTTACCTTATCACTTTGGGCTACAATTCTCTTAACTTCTCCTAAAAATTCTTTATTTGGTTGAGAACGAAGTTTTATAACCGCTTTTTGACCTACTTTTATATTTCCACTTATTTTTTCATCTATATAAGTTTTTACCCATACAGTTTTTGAATCAACTATTTGCAATATATTCTGAGATGGAGAGACACTTTGGGCGATCTGTGCATCTTTTGATATTACATAGCCATAACAAGGTGAGTATATTTTATATCTTAAAAGTTTCTCTTTTAATGCATCTACTGCTTTTTGTGATTTGGATAGCTCTAATTTTGCCGATAAAATATGTGCTTTTGTTGCTTCAATTTGAGATTTTATAACTTCAAGATCCATTTTTGCTTTATCATATTCAGCTTTGGATATAAATGACTGCTTGTTAAGTTTTTCATAACGCTTATATGTTATTTCGGCTAAATATTTTTGGGCAATTAGGCTATTTAGCTCTTTTTGTGTAGCTATCATTTCCGATTTTGCTTTTTTTACAGCAATTTTAGCCTCTTGTAGCTGTTGAGGAATATCTATGCTGTCAATAGTAACTAAAAGATCTCCTTTTTTTACCCATTGACCTTCATCTGTTAAAATTTTAACTATTTTACCACCAGTTTGAGAAGTTATTTTATATATATCTTTTGCTCCTACATTTCCAATGCCAAAAACCTGTACAGATAAATCACCTTTTATTGATTTTACTGTTTTATATGTTACTTTAGGTATATAAACCTTTTTATAAAATATTGTAGCACCTACTATAAGTAATATAGCTAATATAATATATTTAGAAAATTTTTGCATTATAGTTTCCCTTTTAAGTATTCTATTCTATCAAAAGCAATACTTCTTGAGTAGTAAGCTTCTAATATCTCTAATTTTGCATTTAATACAATGGCAATATTATCCAAGATATCTAAATATGTTGCTAATCCCTCTTTATAACGGGCATTTAACTCTTCTTGTGTACTTTTTGCTGAAGATAGTTGAGCTTTTTTAGTTTTTATTGTCTGATTATAATGCTCTATATCTATTAAAAGAGAGTGGTACTCCTCTTTTAGTGCTAAGATATCAGAATCTTTCTCTTTTTGTGCAATTATCTTTCCAATACGTGCTTTTTGTTCTAAAGCAGTTAATTTTCCACTTGTATAAATAGGAACACTATAGCTTATTCCAACAGAACTTAAGTTATAGTTGTTTAGAGCATCATATTTATAGTAAGAAGCAACAAGATCTATGCTACCAAAATGTGAAATTTTAGCAGACTTATAAATTAATTGATTCTTTTGTATATTTAGTCTATCAATTTTAATTTTATTATTATTTTCAACTACTTTATACTCCAAATTTTTATTTATTTTCAATTTTTTCTTTAAAATAGAGTTTTGCAGTTTAACACTATCATCAATTTTCATTCCCATATATAATGAAAGTGAGACTTTTACTTTTTTAAAAGATGCTTTAGTAAAAGATAAAGCATCTTCTGCGGCATAAACAGCAGATAGAAAGCGATTAACATCTGCTTTAGTTTTAAGTCCTTGTTCAAATAGTGCTTTAGCTTGAGCAAGATAAGCTTTTTTTGCTTCAAGATCTTTCTCTCTTACTTTAATAGCTTCTCTTTGAATAATTAAAAGTTTGTAAAGGGATTTAACTTTGAAAATCAATAGTGCTTTTGCTTCAGCTAATGATTCTTTGGCAATATCCACATCAACTTTACTACTTTGTACAATAGATGATGTTGTACCAAAATCCCATACTTTTTGATGCAACGTTACTCCAAGGCTCCATCCACTCTCTTGAGTTGTATGAAATACTCCACTATTTTGAATAGTATAAGTTTTTGTTGGGTTATAAGTTGCTAATAAATCAAGTTGTGGCAAATAACTTGTATATACAGCATTATAATTTTGCTCTGATTGTTGAATACGAAGCATAAAAGCTTTGATATCTGGATGATTTAAGAGTGTTTTATTGATAGCTGTTTTTAAAGTTATTGTTTGAGAATAGAGAGCCTCTAATCCAATAAGAGAAATAATTATGAATTTTTTTAAAATTTTCAAGTGTACCTTTCCGTTTTACTATACTATAAGATAATATTTATAAATTTTATATAAGATGATATAGTATGAAATTTAGAAAAAGAGTGTAGTAGATAAGTCAATTATCAATTTTATTCTTTTTTTGTTACAATTGTGAATAGAAGAGAAAATTTAAGAGTTAGTGAGTGTAAGATAAAAAAATGAAATTAATTTTTTTAGATGCCAAAACATTGGGAGATGATATTGATCTATCTGTCTTTGAAAAATTTGGAGATGTAACAATCTATCAAACAACAACACTTGGTGAGAGAATTGAGCGTTGTAAAGATGCAGATATCATTATCACCAATAAAGTTGTTATAGATAAAGAGGTTATAGATGCTGTTCCTTCATTAAAGCTTGTATGTGTAGCAGCAACAGGTATGAATAATGTTGATTTGGAGTATGCGGCTCAAAAAGGTATTGAGGTAAAAAATGTAGCTGGGTACTCTACTCACAGTGTTGTTCAGCACACATTTGCAATGCTCTTTTATCTTTTAGAAAAACTTCCATATTATGACAACCATGTTAAATCTAAAGCTTGGAGCCAATCTGGAATTTTCACATGTATAGATCGTCCTTTCCATGAATTAAGAGGAAGACAGTGGGGTATCATAGGTTTTGGAACAATAGGAAAGGCTGTTGCTAAAGTTGCTGAAGCTTTTGGTGCAACTGTAGTTTACTACTCTACCAGTGGTAAAAATAACGATTCTCTATATCCACGTATGGAACTTGATACACTGCTTAGTACATCACATATTATCTCAATTCACGCTCCTCTTAATGAAAAGACAAAAAATCTTCTTGACTTTTCTCGTCTTGAAAAGATTCAAGCAGGCTCTATTTTACTAAATCTTGGTCGTGGTGGTATTGTCAATGAAAAAGATTTAGTTCATGTCATGGATGATAAAGAGATTTATGTAGGATTGGATGTTACAGAAAAAGAGCCGCTATCAGAAGATTCTGTACTCTTTGAAGTAGCTAACCCAGAAAGACTTCTAATAACACCACACATTGCCTGGACAAGTTTAGAAGCACGCCAAGAGCTTGTAAAAGGGATATTTGACAATATAGCTGTTTTTTTAAAAAAGCATACAATATAAGTAATTTTAAAATTTAAACGGCGATTGTTTTAAAGATAGTCGTCGTTTACACTCCAATAGCCAATGCATAAAGCACCATCGATTCATCACCTAAAAATTCAGATACTTCATCATCATAATAGGCACCAATACCACTGCATCCAATACCAAGGTAATTGGCTGTTAGGTATATTCGATGAGCTATAAATCCAGCTTTTTGATAGAGTGAACGGTAGTTGCAACCATCTGAAAGAAGAAAAAAGGTTACGGCACTATCGCTTCCAAGACGCTGCTCAAGACATAAATAACCGGCTTTTTTAGAAAAATCACCATTTTTAAGTAATTTACCATTATGGTAAATTCCAATAGGCATTCCAACTACACGATTTAAAACTGCATAAACTTTAAGCGGTTCATCACAATCACTTGGTACAGGTTGTTCTATAATCTCCATAATCGCTTCAAATTGTGCTTTTGTTATAGATTTACCAGAAAATTCACGGATAGATCGTCGTTTAAGTATAGTCTCTTCCCATGCCTGTTTGTGAAATGTGAATTTTGGAAATCTTGGTTCTTTTTTACATTTTTGCAGATCTAAAGTATCTGAGTATGCCTGTTCTATAATTTGATTTGGCTCAAATACACCAGCTGGGTCAACTTGTTTAATTTTTGAATCAGGCAATTTTACTGTTTTGCCCTTTTTAGGAATAGCAACAATAGCTGCAGATAGAAAAAACTCTTCACGTCCAAAATTAAAAAAACGGTTTAACTCTTTCAAGTCAATATTATATGCAACTCTATAAGCGTGTTCATAAAGATAACTACCTGCTTCTATGGAACCAAGTATATGTCCTGCATCCAATAAACAGTAACGGTAAGCACGGTTTTTATATTTCCAAGCAGAACGGTACCAAGGTGAGCTTATAAAAAAGAGAAGACCGTTCATAGGATTATCAATATGTAAAAGTGGCTCTAAGCCTTCATCTTCACTCAAATTTTGAAGTAATACTGCTGATGAACTTCCAACCTCAAAATGATAAATTCCATCATCAAATCCATCAACATTCCTTGCTTGAAAGTATAGTTCATTTGGATAAAGTGCCCCTGCACTTGGGTTTGTACGTAAATAGTATTCAACACCAGGGTAACTCTTTTTAGCTGTAATTCCGCCAATATGGTAGATAAAGTTATGAGCGGAAAACTCTTTTGAAAGTTGGATTCGTCTATACTCTTTTGGATAGAATTTTAGTGAAGACGGTTGGTTGTTCCAGTCTAGTCTATTTGGATTTTGTCTTACTGAAATCCACGAGTGTTTTGTCGTTTCGTGATACTTACGACCTGAACAGCTGCTCATATTTTTGTTCCAGTAGTTTTTCTATTTCTTTGTAAATAGGTAAATGCTCTGAAGTTGAATTTTCCAATAAAGGAGAATACTTTAGATAAACGTTCCAAGCTTTTTTAGCTGCTTCCATTCGTCCTTTTTTTACTAATTCAAAAGCTACTGAAGCATTTATAAAGCCTTTGATAATCAAAATCTCTTCATCTTTTTCAAATCTTCTTGGGAACCAAATATCCTCCAACACTTCATGTGCTTCATAATATTCACACTTTTTTATGAGTTGAATAAAAGTTTTACAAGCCTCTCCCATTTGTTATCCCCCTATGTAATACGCGATTTTATCGCGAAATGACTTTCGAAAAACTGGGAATATATTTTTAGATAGATTGTTTTACTTAGAAAGATTTTCTTGTTCTAATGCGTAAAGTTCATAACGGATTGTTTTAAAATTTTCAGATTTAGCAGGATCTAGCAGTTTGAATGCTTCTTCTAAGACTCGAGAAGCTTCTTGAGCACGTTTATAGTTAGCTAAAAGAAGAGAGGTAATATTTTCACGTATCATCTCTGTTTCTACACTTGCTTTTAGTACATCATTTTGAATATCTCTATGTGGAAGAATCTCCAAATAATTGTCTATTTTTGCAAGATGTCTGAGTTCTTTAAGTTTTGAAGAGATAGTTTTATTATCGTAAAGGTACCTGTTAATATCTTCAATAACGCGAATCCCTTCCTTTAGTCGGTTGAGATTCGCATCAATCAGCCGAAAGAGTTTCGGCTGTATATTGTTACTCGTCATTGCTTCCAAGGATACCAAGTATTTGTAGAAGTGAAACAAAAAGGTTAAGTACATCAAGATAGATAGCAACAGCTGCTTCTACAGGTGTTGCAAATTCACCTCTGATGATTCGTTGAGTATCATAAAGGATAAATGCACTAAATAGCATTGCTCCAATACCAGCAATAGCAACTTGCAATAAAGGGCTGCCAAGGAAAATGTTTACTATTGAAGCAATAACTACGATTATAAGAGCTATAAAAAGACCTTTTCCCATTCCGCTAAAATCACGTGTAGTGTTCATAGCAAAAAGGCTAAGACCACCAGTAATGACAGCTGTCAGGAAAAATGCCTGACCAACAATTCCACCTCCACCAGGCATAGACATTATACTAGAAAGAAGTGGTGCAAGAGTAAGACCTGTTATGAATGTAAAACCAAAAAGCATTAACAGATTAATGCCAGGTTTTGTACGTGTGAACATTAAGCCAAACAGCATAGCAAACTCAAGAATAACTAATCCCCAGTACCATGACTGAATAGTTGCAGCCATTCCAACACCAAGATAAGCACCAGCTGTTGCTGCAATACAAGAAGCAGCAAATAACTGATATGTTTTTTTAACAAAAGCTACAAGATCAGCCTCAGTTCTGATTTGCGGTTCTTCATAAACATGTTCTTCTTGACGTTGTGCACTTTGATTATGGACATAATCACGATTATATAGTGACATGTCGTTCTCCTTTTTATTTTTAATTAAGATTAATTGCAAGTGGATTATATCTTATGTTGGTATTAAAATCAACCCTATATATACATTATATTAAAACTACAAGCTAGTCTAAAAAATGGATAATTTTGAAAATTTTTGGAAAAATTTTTGCAATTTTTCTGCAAACCCCTTGACACGGAGCGATGAACCTGCTATAATTCCCGTCCACAAACGATGGAGCCCTTAAGTGAAGGGAAGAGATAAACATCGTAAGTGAGTCTTAAGAGATTGAGACAGACGAGATCTTTGACAACCAAGTAATAGATAAGTGAAACCTTTGAGCGTTTAATTTTTGTGACTTTTTTTGAAAAAGTCAATATAGTCGACAAGGACGAACAATTCATTTATGGAGAGTTTGATCCTGGCTCAGAGTGAACGCTGGCGGCGTGCCTAACACATGCAAGTCGAACGAGAACGGCTCATAGATACCTTCGGGTTGAAATGAGTGTCAGCTAAGTGGCGCACGGGTGAGTAATGTATAGGTAACATGCCCCTTGGAGGGGGATAACAGTTGGAAACGACTGCTAATACCCCATACTCCTTTTTGACATAAGTTGAGAAGGGAAATGGTTTATTCCGCCAAGGGATTGGCCTGTATCGTATCAGCTAGTTGGTGGGGTAATGGCCTACCAAGGCTATGACGCGTAGCTGGTCTG